>DVJH01000075.1 GCA_018710795.1 Candidatus Galligastranaerophilus gallistercoris
CACTATCGTCCGCATTTGCGCCGAGATTAACAGCAAATAACATTAATGAAGCCATAAAGGCAACCAAAAAACTCTTTTTCATATAAACTTCCTTTTATTCTGACAAAAAAATAATAGCATATTTTTGCATAAAAAAAACTCCCGATTCGGGAGTAAATCTTTAATAGGAAGGGAATGTTAGGAAGTTAGGTTGTGTGAAAATCTATGTCGTGTTTGATTAAGCTCTTAATATCTCGTTTGATTTAAATGTTTGTTTTCATCTTACATTTATATAAAGTATATTTAGTATATACAATTGCTATACTAGTTATATATTGTTACATTTCTTTACATATATCTTATTTAATATTCAAATGCACCGAATGATTGATTTTAACGCCCTTTTATTTACAGGTAAACTCCGATTGTGAGATACTTTTAAATGGAATTAAATGAGGAAAAACATAACAATATGATTATCGAAGAAATACTTGAGCTTACGGTTCAAAAAAAAGCATCCGACCTGCATATAAGTTCCTATCTTCCGCCCGTTCTTCGTATAGACGGCGAGTTGATAAGAACAAATCTTCCCGTATTATCACCCGAAGACGTTGAAACACTTTTGTTTCCGATTTTAACCAACGAACAGAGAAGAACGCTTGAGCAAACCTGGGAATTGGACTTTGGCTACGGCTTGCATGGTATCGGGCGTTTCAGGGTAAACATTTATAAAGATAAAGGAAATTATGCGGCTGCATTCAGGACGGTTAATTCAACCCCGCCCACGTTTGAAAGCCTCGGGCTGCCCGAGGTCGTAAAAACGGTGGCAGGACGCCCCAGAGGCTTAATTCTGGTAACGGGCCCGACGGGTTCCGGTAAATCAACAACGCTTGCCGCAATGATAGATTACATAAATTCAACAAGAACGGAACACATTCTTACAATGGAAGACCCTATAGAATTTGTTCACACTTCCAAAAAAAGTATCGTTCACCAGAGAGAACTCGGGCAGGATACAAGAAGTATGGCAAACGCGCTTCGCTCCGCTCTTCGTGAAGACCCTGACGTTATACTGGTCGGTGAGATGAGGGACCTTGAAACCATTGGTTTGGCGCTCACCGCAGCAGAAACGGGGCACCTTGTAATGGGAACGTTGCACACGTCATCCGCCGCACAGACAATCGACCGTATTGTTGACGTATTTCCCGAAGGGCAGCAGCAGCAGATACGTCTTCAGCTGTCAAACAGCTTGGTTGCCGTATTTTCTCAAACACTGTTACAAAAACTCTCCGAAGACGGCGTAACCAAAAAAGGCCGTGTAATGGCACAGGAAATAATGCTTGTAACGGGCGCCATCGCAAACTTAATACGTGAACAAAAAACAGCCCAGATTTATTCATCCCTGCAAACGGGAACTTCGCTCGGTATGCAGACACTGGATATGGCGTTAAGGGACCTTGTGCTTGCAAAAAAAGTCGATCCGCAGGATGCCCTTGCAAAATCAACCCACCCCGACGAATTAAAAAGAATGCTCGGTATGCAGGTTGAAAGCCAGAAACTTTATTGATAAATCAAAATTGAATCATTCACCGCCTTAATATAAGGCGGTTTTTTATCGGTTAAGAATTATGAAAATTGCTTCAAAACCATGGTGCTATGCGCTTTACAAAAATTTTGTTCTTGTTAGAATTAAATTATTATATAAGATAAAATGATTAAAATGTCCTTTAAGGGGCATTTTTAATTGACAAAATAAAGGAGAGCTTTTAAATGGGCATCAAAGGAAAAAACGATAAAATGGTTGTTCTTGCTTGCGAAGACTGCAAAGAAAGAAACTATACGACAACAAAAAACAAAAAAACCCTCAAAGAAAGAATGGAACTCAAAAAATATTGTTCAAGATGCAACAAACATACGGTGCATAAAGAAACAAAATAGCCTTTTATCTTATGCAAAATTTATTTTTGCATAAGATAAATAAACCCTCTTTATGCGTCCTTAGTTCAGTTGGTAGAACGTCGGTCTCCAAAACCGGATGTCGAGGGTTCGAGTCCTTCAGGGCGCGATTTTAAAAAAGGTAAGGAAAATGGCAAACGCTCAAAAAACAAAAAATGATGAAAAAAATTCACTTTCAAACGGTCTTATTACCTATTTTAAGGGTGTTAAATCCGAATGGGGAAAAGTAACCTGGCCCGAAAAAAACCAGATAGTCGTTGAAACTTTAATCGTCATTTTTGTTGTTGCGGCATTTACCGTTGCGGTTTATCTTATGGATATCATTTTTAAAGGTCTGTTGGGATTAATCGTTAAATAAGCGATAGGAAATTAAAGGTACATTATGACTGAAAAAGAAAATAACATTCCGAATGAAGATGAAAACCTTATTTCAGAGGTTCAATCAACGAAACAGGAAAAAGACGATACACCTAAAAAAAGATGGTATGTCGTTCATACGTATTCGGGGCACGAAAATAAAGTAAAGGTTAACCTTGAAAAACGTATTGAATATATGAACATGGGAGAAAAAATCTTCAGAGTTGAAGTTCCGCAAAAAACGATAACCCAGGTTAAAGGCGGAAAGAAAACCGAAAAAGAAGAAAAAATCTTCCCCGGATATGTTCTTGTTGAAATGATTATGGACGATGATTCCTGGTATGTCGTAAGACACACCGCAGGCGTTACAAAATTTGTCGGTTCATCTAAAAAACCGATTCCCGCCAAAGATTCCGAAATCAAAAAAATCATCCACAGAGGTCAGAGTCAGGTTCAAAAAATCGAACTTGACGTTAAAGTGGGCGATAAGGTCAGAATTATTTCGGGACCTTTTGCAGAGTTTATCGGCGATATTGCGGAAGTTTATCCCGATAAATCAAAACTGAGAGCAATGGTTTCAATCTTCGGGCGTGAAACCCCCGTTGAGCTTGAATACAAACAAATCCAGAAAGTTTAAATTCCGTAGGACGAAGCCACAGGCGAAGTCCGACAAGGTGAGTGATGATGAAGCGAAAAAATTCCAAAGAGGAATTTTGAAGCGAAATTCTAAGAACGAACCGCAAGGAATTTAAAAATAAGGTAAGCATCGGAGCGAAAAATTGCCAAAAGGCAATTTGAAACAAAGCACAAAGAAAGCGAGCCCTTAAGAAATTCGCAAAAAACTTAAAAACCAAATAATAAAAAGAGAAAAAGTGGAAGGGTAAAAGAAACTTTGCCAAAGTTTAAAAAAGCCCGATTGACCACAGAAAGGAAGAAAAAATGGCACCATCAAACAAAAAAGTTACGGGAAAAATCAAGCTTCAAATTGAAGCAGGGAAAGCAAATCCTTCACCTCCCGTCGGACCCGCATTAGGTCAAAAAGGTGTAAACATTATGGATTTTTGCAAGCAGTTCAATGACAGAACGGCTTCAATGGCAGGATATATTATCCCTGTCGTAATTGATGTATATGAAGACAGAAGTTTTACTTTTGTTACAAAATCACCTCCGGCTGCAGTTTTAATTAAAAAAGCAATCAACCTCTCCAAAGGTTCTGCCGCTCCGAACAAAACAAAAGTCGGACAAATTACTCAGGCACAATTGGAAGAAATTGCAAAAACAAAAATGCAAGACCTTAACGCTACAACTCTTGAAGCTGCGGTTGAAATGATTAAAGGAACCGCAAGAGCAATGGGCGTTACAGTTAGTGAATAATCGTCGGGAGGCAGCAGGTTTCTGCCGTTAATACCGCAAGAAATGGAGATAAAATGTCAAAATTAACTAAAAAACAAAAGAAAATACAAGAAATAATGGAAGGCTTTGTTCAACCGGCAAGCGCAGCGGATGCAATTGATATGCTTCAAAAAGTAGCAAATGAAACCGCAAAATTTGATGAAACGGTTGAATGCCATATGAGATTAGGTATTGAAGTAAAACATGCCGACCAGCAGGTAAGAAGCACAACCGTTCTTCCCGCAGGCCTGGGTAAAACCGTAAGAGTATGCGTTATTGCAAAAGCCGACAAAGCGGCATTAGCCAAAGAAGCAGGTGCTGATGAAGCAGGTGCGGAAGATGTAATCGAAAAAATCGCAGGCGGCTGGTTTGAATTTGATACTTTAATTGCAACACCCGATATGATGGCCCCTTTAGGAAAATTGGGACGTGTTTTGGGTCCTAAAGGGTTAATGCCTAACCCCAAAACGGGAACCGTAACGCCCGATGTTGTTAAAGCGGTTAAAGACGCTAAAGCGGGTAAAGTTGAATTCAGAGCAGATAAACAAGGTATGATTCACGTTCCTTTGGGAAAAATTAAATTCTCAAAAGAAGATTTAATGAAAAACTATTCAACCCTTGCAGATGCCGTTATTAAAGCAAAACCGGCTTCGGCTAAAGGTACGTACATTAAATCTGCATATCTTTCAACAACGATGGGCCCCGGAATTAAACTCGACCCGAAAAACATTGCTGTTGAAATTAAAGAATATATCGACTAATATAAAACTGATTAAAGCAGTTTAAACAAATATGATAAAAAATCTGGAAAATTCAATAAGAGAAAGTACGGAGTATAAAAAGTTTCGCTCCGTACTTTCAATTATTTTTGAATGGTTATATACAAAATTTTTCTTCGGAATTTTAAGCAGATTTGAAAGAAAGTTTGTTAAGTATTTGTTTGTCGGCTTTATGAATACGGTTTTTTCTTATGTGATATATGCAATCTGTGTTACCATTCTTTCCCGTCCGACTTTATCCCTTGCCGTTTCTTACGTAATAGGAATTTTATTTAACTTCCAGACAACGGGAAGAATTGTTTTTAAAAACAAAAATAACACGCTTATATTTAAATTTTTCTTATCTTACTTAACAACTTTTTTCATAAACAGATATTTTCTCGATATGCTCGTATCGACCTTCCATGTGGATAAATATCTGTCTCAGGCAATTTTGGTCTTCCCCATAGCAATGATTTCTTTTATGCTTTTAAAACACTTTGTTTTTGTTGAATCAAAATAAATCAATTTTAATTTGGGAGATAAAATCCTTTGTAATATTCTCATAATAATCGCTTGAAAATTTCGTTGAAATTACAAGCTTTGAGGTTCTTGAAACTTCATTTTTTTGAATTTTATCTTTTATTTTACCGATTAACCCTTCATTATTATTAACGGTGGTGTATAAAGCTGCGGTTCCCCTTAAAGTTAAGAATGGAATACCCTTAACTTTTGCAACGAAATCAATATAGGGAACAATTTTTAATCCCGCAATGATTTTTCCTTTATTTGTCGTTTCAATATTTTCAATCGGAATTATGGGCGAATTTATAATTTTGGAAGACAATTCTTCAAGTTTTTTTTCTATTTTGTTTGATGAAAAATCCTCTTCGGTTAATATATCATCGGAATTCAGGTCAATAATCGTAATTTTTTGATTTTTCGGAACATATAGGGCGTTTAATTTTCTGTATCCTCCGAAATTTAAAGACCGTGTCAGTTGATAATCGGCAGAAACTTTCGATAAATCGCCAAAATCGGACATTTCTCTTACGATAACTTCTCTTCCGGGGTTAGTATAGGCGTCATATTTGTTTTTTATAAAAGTGTATCCGCCGTATGCAAAAAATGCAAAAATCAGCGCAATAAATATAACAAGTTTTGCCGCTTTTTTTAAACAACCCATATATATCCCCCATTGTTTCAAACTCTATTCTATTTTATTATGATACCTATGGAATTTCAAAACTTTTTAAAATTTGATGAAATAGACACCCCTAATCTCACATTTGCAATGAAGCAATACCATGAGATTAAATCAAAATATAAAGATTTTATTTTATTTTTTAAAATGGGCGATTTCTATGAAACCTATTTTGAAGACGCCCTGACTTTATCGGGCTTAACGGGAATAACCCTCACCAAAAGAGTTTTTAAAGCGCTCGGAACGGTTTTAATGGCAGGAATTCCGCATAAATCAATAAACGTCTATATTGAAAAATTAATCAAAAATGACCGCAAAATTGTTCTGACCGAAGAATTTGACGGTCCGGACAATAAAAAAATAAGAAAAGTATCAAAAATTTATACAAAAGGAACATTGCTTGATTTAGAGTTTTTAAACTCGGAAGAAAATAATTTTATAGCCTCAATCGCAAAATCAAAAGACATATATGCCGTCTGCCACGCTGATGTTTCAACGGGGGAATTATTTTTATGCAAAGGAAATTATGAAGAAATTAAATCCGAACTTGCAAGGATAAGCCCCAAAGAGCTTCTGGTTATTGAAAACGATAAAATAGAAGAAGAAATTTATCTTCCGTATCAATTTGAATTGTTAAATTATGAAGATTCAAATGCCTCGCCGCTGCAAAAGGCGCATTTTGCACTAATAAAATATTCAAAAGAAATTCTTAAAGAATATATGCCGAAATTTGAAGAAGCAAAACAATACAATATAAATAAAAACCTCATAATGGATTATCTGACGAGAAAAAATCTTGAAATTACAAAAAACGCATACAACAACAAAAAAGAAGGCTCTCTTCTTTGGGCAATAGACAAATGTAAAACCCCGATGGGAAAAAGGCTTCTTTCATCGTATCTTTCATGTCCTCTTACCGATGAAGAAAAAATAAAAGAAAGGCAAAACGCCGTTATTGAACTTATAAATAATCCTCAAGCGGCGGAATGTCTCGGGAATTTATTGAATAATGCGGGCGACATCTCAAGATTATCATCCCGTCTTTCAAACGAAACAATTACCCCGTTTGAATTTTTAACCGTCAAAGATTCAATCGAAATTATATATAAACTGAATGAAATTCAAAAAACCTTTAATTCAAAATTGTTAAAAATAACCCTGAAAGATGAATATAAACTTATTGAATTATATGATTTAACGGATAAAACAATTCAAAACGATTCGGAATCGCTAAAAAACGGAAAAATTATAAAAGAAGGATCCGATTCGGGTTTTGACCTTTATAACGGTGAATTTACACGCTGCAAAAAAGAATTAAAAGATTATGAGAAATTTTTAATCGAAAATACAAACATAAAAACTCTTAAAATCGAAAATAAAAACGCCTCATTTTCAATTAAAATTCCCGATACAAAAACAAAAAATCTTTTTATCGACATTTTTCCTTATGATTTTTA
>DVJH01000076.1 GCA_018710795.1 Candidatus Galligastranaerophilus gallistercoris
CGATGAAAATATCGACGGTGAATCATACGTTTGGGACGCAATGATGAGTTTTCCTCTGGAATCGTTAAATATGTCCCCCGAGCTTCTCGGCGTTCTTTCAACTCCTTATATCACGCCGCGCCCGTCATCAAAGGGAAACCCGAGCGCAAACAATAACGAAATATATGAAGATGCGGTAAATAATACCGAATTGTCGCCTACCATGCAAAAAGTATACGGCAAATTCTACAGCATGCTTTTAGAAATAATGAACGACATTGATATTGAAAATGCCGAAAATAACAACTTATCAAAAATGCTTTTGTGCGGCAATATGGATAAAAAAGACCTGACGCCTTACGGAAAATATTTTGTTTCAATGGCAATGAACGACATCATGACCTTCTTTGCAACGGAAAGCCTCTTTGAAACGGGAACGTACGATAAAAAACTGCAGGACGGCAAAGTTGTCTATACAAAAGAAGATTTTGAAAACGGAAATTACGGCAGCAAAAAAGAATTAACGCTGAAAAAACTCGGCATCAACGGTGCGGACACCCCGAAAGCCGAAGCGGAACAGGTTGCCAAAAAAATGTTGAACGGAATCAAAAATCTTAAAGAAGATAAACCGCTTCAATATGAAGGTTTTGTACAATATCTGAAAGATGAATACTTAAGCCACCCCGTTGAAGATTATAAAATGGCGGAAGCAATCGTGGATCAAACGGGCGCAGGCTTAAACTGGCGTTTTGACGCGGCAAAAGACGTTGCCGACTGGTATGACGTTAAAGATAAGCAAACAATAAGCGCACAAAGCGCAATGGATGATGTTATTAATTTCTGGAAACCTTTCGTTAAACAGGTAAGAGATATTAACCCCTCGTCATACATAATAGGCGAAATTACATCGCTCGGCGATTTCGATAATTATGACTGGGGCAAATACCTTAGAGACAGTGTCGAAGAAAAAGACCCCGCATCCTGGACAAGCCTTAAGCCTGAACGTGTATATTACGAAGAAACGGGTGTTACAACGGGAAGCAACTATAACGTATATTTCGGATTATATCCCGAATTGTTCGGAAGAAGCGTCGAACACGGTTATTTGAGCAACGGTGAAAACGGCGCATTCCGCTCTATTTCCAACTTCATGAAAAAAACAAACGAATTTGTAAATCCGAATGAAGCGGGCAGAGTATTTGAAGAATTCATACAGCAAAGCCACATCTTCCTTGATAACCATGACAAACCCAGAGTCGCACACTTAATGGCGGTTGATGCGGATTTGTTCTGGAGCAACTTTAAAGATAATAAACAAAGCGATGTAGAACGTGCGGAAAAATATCTGCAAAGAGATTTTACGCACAAAATAACACATAAAGACGGAACAACGGAAGTGAAAAAAATGGTCGATGATGACGTAAGTTCAAAAGCCGTTGCCGTTGCGGAAAAATATTATCAATATTTTGAAAAAGAAGGTGCCGAAATAGAAAAAGACCAGCTGCAAATCATAAAAGACGCAATTTCGCACCTTGCAAACGGTTACAAATATAAAACAAACGAAAAAGAACCCGACTTCAAAAAAGCCGAGTCATTCGGAAGCAGACCTTTTGAAATCACAATCGAACATATAATGGAACAGGCAAAATCAATGGGTCTTAATCCCAAATACGATACAAAAGAATTAAAAGACGCCGTATTAAAAGATATGACCGAACCCTACAGAACAAAACAAACCGCCATCTGGGAAATGATGACCGGTACAACAGGCACGCCCACGCTGTTTGCGGGAGACGAATACGCACAAACCGGAAGCGAAAGAAAATCCAAAAACTGGGATTTAGGGTGCAGAAACCTTGTAAGACATGATTGGGTTCACGGCTCGGATGTAAAAGATTATGTCGTTGAATTTAATACGAGATTAAATGCGGTTACGGCGCTTCACAAACAAAAGGGCATGCAGCCTCTTGCGGACGGAACACCGATTGTATTAAGCGTACGGAAAAAATCCGAACCGAATAAACCGGCAAAAGAAGAATTCGGCAAAAAAGAAACCGCGGATGACCTTCTTGAGGGCGCAAAAAAAATTGCATTCCACAGCAATAAAAACGACGCTCTTCAAAATATAAGGACAATAGGAAAAACAATCGTTGAAGATGCGGAAACAAAAACACCGGAACAAATAATTGCCGAACTTGAAAAAATGGACAAAGACGAGCTTAAAGAAAAGCTTGTTAAAAGATACAAAGAAATTAAAGCCGAAAACGAAGGTCTTTATAACTGGATTAAACAAAATTCGGAAGTAAAAGAACCGAACCATGTTCCGACCGAAGTGGGCGGCATATATAAATATAATGATAAAAACGAAGCGGTTTTAAGCGTCTTTACGAATGCTTATATCCCTGAAAACCCCGAAAGTCCTCTTATGGAAGAAAACAATCTGAAGGCAAAAGACAAGCCCAAATTATCCGACATAAGATTAATAGATACAAAAGGCAGATTAGCGGATAAGCCGGGAACGGTCTATACAAAAATGAGCTATTTCAACCGTTTCGGACAGTATCTTGAAAGCGGGCAATACATTCTGCAAAGCGACGGAACACTTAAAAACAAAGACGGAAAAGACGAAATATTGGATTCGACCGTAACGTTCTTCAGAAAAGAACCCGAAGGCAAACAAACGTCAAATAATACTTCGTTTAAAGGCAAAAAAGTTTACACGTCTTATTCAAAACCGATAGGTTAAAATTACTTAAAAGCGGGAAATGCTATAATGCTGTTATCATCAAGGCGCCAGCGCATCCAGCCCGTTTTTGTAATGCCGTCATACGTTGTAACTTTAACAAGCATCCAATCATCCGATAAAAGCCAGAGCGCAATATGTTTCGGATAATAAAAATCATCAACCATGGTATTATTTTCATCGGGTCCCGAATAAAGTTTTTTATATTTATCGGGTGTATTTCTGAATAAATATACGCCGTATTTTCTTCCGTATATATCAAGCAGATTTTCCCACGAAATAAAATCCGTAAACTCGGATTTTTTAACCCACCCGAAAAGTTTTTTTGACTGGTCATAACAAATGTAAAACCAGTTATCATAATCCCCTTCAACGCTGAATAAGGCAATATCGTTTTCGGGAACAAACGCAACAAAAGAATCTTCGGCGCTGCATTTTTTTATTCCCTGTTTTTTGCATGAAAAATAATTCTTATCAATGTTAAAAATTGCAACGGGAGGAGTTTTATCATCATCCGAAGGATATACGTTTATGCTTCCTTTTGCGCTCATAAGCCCCGAGCCGAAATGATAAAGCGAATTTGTATATGCGGGCATATAATCCGCAAAAGAAGGAGCCGATAAAAAAATTAAACACAAAACAACAAATAAAATTTTCCTCATATATATATTATATTTCCTAACCCGTAAAAAATAAAAGAAGTAAATGTAAAGTATTTGTAATATAAAAAAACATTCTATAAAAAACGGGGCAATAATCAAAACAATAAAAAGTTTATATAAATATATAAAGGTTAGGATATATAAAAATTGGACATAAAAAACTTTAATATAAATTTTAAAGGAAACATAAACGGCGCCGATAAAACCCGGATGAATCCGTTTATAAAATGCAAACAAGATAAATTTCAAAAAACCGAAAGTTCTGCCGAAACGGAAGAAATAAAAACATACGCGGCACCCCCTAAAAAAAATATAAATTTTAATAAAAAAGATAAAATGATTATCGGAAGCTCAATTGCGGCAATTGCTGCAACAATCGCATTATGCGTTCAGGGAGTAAAAAACGGAAACCTCCAAAAAGTAATAAACAATTTGGAACAGGAATTAAATAGCGCAAATTCAACAATCAGGAAATTCCAGCAGGAAATAACAAATAATGTCGAAGAATCTTACAGGCAAAGTGCAACCATAAATGAATATGCGGGGATAATAGGAAAATTAAGAGACAATCTTGAAACATTAAGCACACAATCGGATGACATAAAAGGTCTGAAAGCTTCATGGATTGAAAAATATAGAAACACGCTTTTAGATTCCCCTCTTTCATATGATCCGATAGCGGATGCGCCAAGGGCGGCAAAAAACGGAGAAGAAACATATAATATAGTATTTAAAAAACTTGACGGGATAATAAACCCCAAACAAAAAGATACATTCACCCCTTCTTTAATCTCAAAACTTGAAGCCGGCGAAGACATTGAAATTCCTTTAATAAGGGTTAAAAATTCTCCCGAAGATATAAAACGTGCAAGCATAGATACAACGGGTCCTTCATTATTCAGATTGGGGCAGTATGAATCTGCGGGCATGAAATTAAATTACGGCAAAAGGACAAACTGGTCCGATAAAAAAGTTGCACGTGATATTATGCAAAATTTCTATGACGCAAATAATTATACGCTGGATGGCGTCGGGGTATCGATAAAACGGGCAGATGGCGGATATAAAATAAGAGTAACGGGAAACGGTGTATATAATTGCGGCGAAATGCTCGAAATGGGCTCGGGAAATAAACTCGCCAAAAGTCCCTATAATGCGGGCGGATTTGGCGAAGGCTCAAGAATAGTTGTTGCAAACCTTTTGGGGCAGGGAAAAACAAGCGCCGTAAAATACGGAAGCGCGGACTGGCAGATTGAATTTATTCCAAAAGGCGAATCAATAGTAAGAAAAACCGAAAAAACCGAAGAAATTCTTGACGGAAACTTTATTGAATTTACAACAAAAGATAAAGGATTTGTCCAATCGTTTATAGAATCGCTTAATTTCTTTAAAAATTCAAATAACCCCGATTTTAAAGACCTGACATATGAAAGCAGGGATTTTGCATTTAAAATATTATCGCCCGATGAAAAAGGCAATTTATATCTGACACAAAGGTTTGAATGCGGAGCGCCCGAAAAATGGGACGAAAGCATGAGCGGCTTAAGTCTTATTTTTAACAGAAAACCTGACCCCGAAAAATTTAAACAACTCTGCGGCAGAGAATTTCAAACGGGAAGAGACAGGGTATATATTACACCTGATGATATTTCTAATCTGACAAAATACTTTGCCCAAGATATGACCGATGAAGATTTGCTTCAAACAATTATAAAAACGCAAAATTTCTGGGTTAAAAACGATAAAACCAAAGACGCAAAAGAAATGGAAGAATTCATAAAATCGCTCTGCTTGATTGCGCAGCAAAGAAATTTAAAAATAGATTTTAGAGATATAAAACTTTGCGAACCGATAAGGTATATGAGCAATGAAGCCAAAAAATATTTAAAAGGGCTCGGATACGAATTCAGCGATTCATCTTTGGAATTATCAAAAATCGGATTAAAAACATCAAGCGAAATACTGGCACAGTGCTCTGAGCATACACCGAAAATCCCGACAAAAGCGGAAATTCAAAAATTAAAAATACTTGAAGAAGCAACGGGAGCGCTGCAAGAAGGCTTGCAGACAACGTATGCGGAAAAATTAAGAAAATTATTTAAAGATGCAGCTCCGTATATAAAAATAGATAAAGATTATAAATGCCACACGATTATGGAAGAGCTGCGCAAATGTAAAAAATATGCAAATGAACCTTTTATTAAAAAGTACGAAAGGTCATTTGACCTCACGGACGCCGACACGGAGCGTTTTCAAAGAGATTTTATTGAATTTATAAGAGAAAAAATAAAAACGCTTGATTACAACGATGAAGCCGAAATAAAAACGCTGTCAAACGCAATTCAAAACGCGGTCCTTGCGGAAAATAACACGGCAAGACAATATAAAACACAGCTTCAAAATTTAAATATTATCACAAGAGCCGATGTCAAAAGGCCGAGATTTATTCATGAAAGAATAAACGAACCCGGAAGTTCGACATTGGCGGAAGCAATTATAGAAAAGAAAAACGGCTACGGCCCCGGAGAATATATGGGGCACTGGATAGACAGAGACTATTTAAACTCGGGCAATTTTTACGAACTTCTTGCAACCTGGGCGCATGAAATCACGCACAAATCGGGCGGCGACGGCAGCAGCGAATTTACATATAAATTAACCGACTTAATCGAACAAATAGCTCAATCGTTAAATAATAATCCGATAACAAATGCGAAATTAAGCGCTCTTGAAGAATTATTTAACGAAATACCCAAAAATAATTAAATCGGTTTAAATAAGAATTCCGATTTGTTACAAGATGTAAAGTGCTTAACTTGACTATGCACATTGAGGGAGTATGCTTATATAAGCTAAAATTGTCATGATTATGGATAAATTTCACTTTTTTCATACTCTGATAATTTTTAAAACCAAGCAATGGCAACAATTATTCAGCTGAATTAACAAATTGTAATTACATATATTAGAGGTATTTAGATGTCAAAAACACAATATGCTAACCG
>DVJH01000077.1 GCA_018710795.1 Candidatus Galligastranaerophilus gallistercoris
ATGTGCTAATTATAAAATTATAATCTTTGCAAAACATGCGTGAGTATTTGCACAATGTAAATATTGAAATTATTCCCCCATTTACATAATGTTTGCCAGGAATAAAAAATACGCAAATGTTATCTGATATAGGGCTAATAGGAAAATTATTTTGAATTTTTTTTTCTTTATTGAACATGAAAAACACTATTTACACTCCCGAATATAATCTTACATATTTTTTCTACCGTTTCCATATTTAAAGTCGGATGTAATGGCAAGCAAGCTATTCTTTTTGAGATATCTTCCGATATCGGGCAAGATTCACCGTCGAAGATGTATGAAAGTTTATTTAAACTCGGGTAGAAATATCTTCTCGGGTAAATTTCTTCTTGTTTTAAGGCTTCAAAAACTCTTAATAATTCTTCTTCGCTTTTAAACACAACGGGATAATACGCAAAATTATGCTCAAGACCTTCTTGTTTTTTTGGCAGCTGAACAATATTTTCTAAAAGTTCGTCATATAAAACACAAATTCTTTTTCTTTTTTCTAAAATTTCATCCATATAAGGCAAAATGGACAAACCCATTGCAGCATGAATTTCAGATTGCTTACCGTTTATTCCGAGGCAAAAATGCTCATCGCCGTTATGTCCGAATCGTTTTAATAAATCTAACTCTTTTTTTACTATTTCATCTTTTATTATGCAAGCTCCGCCTTCAACCGTGTGAAATAATTTTGTTGCATGAAAGCTTAATGTTGAAATGTCGCCGAAGCTTACAAGTGATTTCCCTTTATATTTTGAGCCGAATGCATGTGCCGCATCGTATATTACTTTTAAACCGTATTTATCTGCAATTTTTTGTATTGCTTCAATATTGCATGCGTATCCGAAAACATGAACGGGCATAATGGCACGTGTTTTTGAAGTTATTTTTTCTTCGATTTTATTCGGGTCGATTGTAAAATTATCGGGTTCAATGTCAACATATACGGGCTTTAATTTTTCCCATAAAATAGCCGATGTTGTTGCAACATATGTAAAAGGAGTCGTTATAACTTCGCCTTCTTCAATGTCAAGCGCCCTTAGCGCCAATTGAAGCGCAATGGTTCCGTTTGTAACATATTGAATATTATTAATTTTTAAATAGTCAATAAGCTTGTTTTCAAGTTCTTTCACAAGCGGACCGCCGTTTGTAAGCTGCACATTGTTAAAAATTTTTTCAACATATTGCATATATTCATTCAATGGCGGCATAAAAGATTTTGTAACGAAGATTTTTTCTTTTGTTAATGTCATCATAAAGTTTCCTTTTTTTCCCTTCTGATATCAAGGCATAAGATTTTTCTTTTGCTTAAAGGAAGTTTTATTGTTTTTAAAATTTTAGAATTCAATCTTTCGTTTTCATCTTTTATGTATTTATCTAAAATTTTGCAATATAGATTATTCAAAGTTTCTTTATCGGTTAAATGTTTAATTTTTAAATATTGCATCAAACTTAACGGGATTTTTCTTTTGAAGAAATCCAAAAACATTTTGTTGTATTTATAATCAAGGGCCTTATTTATTCTGTTAATGGCATTTGCGCCCATATAGAGTTTTTGCTGAGGGTTTTTGGCGGTATAAATGCCTTGATATGTGTAGTTATAAACAGACATTATTTTGTCTATGTAATATAAATTTCCGAATTGTAAAAACCAAAATGTTATTGCAGTGTCATAGCTGATAATGAAAGGATCATCAACTTTATCAAGATTCAGGCAGGAAGTTCTGTAAACTCTTGATGACAAATGTGGCTCAAGATATTCTTTTTTAACGTTTTTTGGAAAGTGATATTTGCCGCTTTTAATTTTTGTTTTTATGTACGGTTCATTATTGTGCATATTTTTTTCATCATTGGGATATTTTTTTAGTGTATTATGCGCGCAAAACGAGCAATCGGGATTGTTTTCCAAAATATCAACCTGAATTTGAAGCTTGTTTTCATCCGTCCAGTAATCGTCTCCGTCAAGTGTTGCAAAATATTTTGCATTCATTTTTTTTAATGCTTCAAAAGTATTTTTGCTCGCACTTTTGTTGACTTCATTTATAAACGGAACAATAATTTCGGGGTATTTATTTGCATATTCTCTTACGATATCGGACGTTCCGTCCGTTGAACAATCGTCTAATATCCAAGCCTGAAACTTAAAATTTGTTTTTTGTGCAAGAACGCTTTCGATTGCTTTTGCAATAGAATTTTTATGATTATACGTACAGATTAAAACAACAAGTTCTAATTCGGACATTTTTCTATTCCCAGGCTTACTTTTTGTTTGTTGCTTGTTACTCCGCAAACAGACATAATATTTCCCTTTAAGTAAACATTTATCATTCAACAAAATATTATAAATGTTGAATTATGCAACATGCAAAATTATAAACTATCAAAAAATTAACACAATATATTTGCCGTAATGTATCAAAATATTACGCAAGTTTATTGTTTTTCCTTTTGTGTAATACCGTAAAAATTCAACAAATTATTAAAATAAGAAGAAAAATAAAACTTTAAAGCACAAAGCTTTTATAGCTTTTATCAATTGTATCTTGATCAATGCCTATGTATCTTAAAGTTATATCGGGCGCCGAATGATTAAAAATTTTTTGTAAAATTGCAACGTCTTTAAATTTTTTATAATGGTGATACCCGAACGTTTTTCTTAAAGTGTGCGTTCCTATTTTATAATCTACCCCCGCCAATTTACATGCCTGGTTTATGATTCTGTAACACTGCGTGCGCTCCATTCTGTTGTTTAAATATGATAAAAATAACGGCTCGTCATCTTCCCTTCCTTTGATAAATTCTTCAATAACGGGTTTTAATTTTTCATTAACGGGAATTTTCTTCGCCTTTTTTGTCTTTTTTTCGATTATATCAATATGATTCTTATCTCTTACATCTTTAACGTTAAGCGCAAGGATATCGGAAATTCTTAAACCGCAATTTGTGCCCACGGAAAAAATTAAAAAATCCCTTTTGTTTTTGGATAAAATTTCTTTAATTTTATTTAAAGTTTTTTTGTTTCTGATGGGCTCAACAGTGTTCATGCAATATAAAATCCTTTCTTTTTGTATATTTTGTTTCAAAAAAGAAAGATTTTTATACCGAATAATTTATTATACAAAAGAATAATATCTTTTTAAACAGCTCTAAAAGAACCTTTCGTATACCAGATAAGCGCACATTATAAAAATTGCGGCAATAAAAAAATTTATAAGCAAATTTGTCTTGGGGCTGAATTCTTTTGAATTAATAATTAAATCATAAAAATTTCTTCCTTCGCCCTGTTTAAAAAAGATTGTTTTATAAGACGCTTTGAATATTTGTTTTATTCTTATCATGTCATAATTTTTAAATTCTTTTAATTTAATTTTGCTTATTTTATAAACTGGTATCATATAAGAAAAATTATTTTCTTCATTTTTTAATGCTATAAGGGAATTTTCTTCATCATATAATGCCTTGTTATAGGAATTATAAATTCCAAAAAACTGCGGGTTTGAGGCAATAACAGAAAAAATTATAAAAAATACGATAAGAAGAATGTAACATTCAATATATCCGGTTTTTATTCCGAAAACAAAAGAAGCGCACATCCCGATAAAAGAAAAAACCGCTCCTAAAGATAACACGCACCCTGCGTTTGAAGGCTTATTTTTAAGTAATTTATATTCATACATAATTTTATCCTTATTTAATTTTTTTCAATGCCGACAAGAAGTTATTATGCTCCACGTCTCCTTCAACCGTGGTTAAGAAAATCTGGCAGTCTTTTTCATCCGCGCTCAAAGGCGGAATCATTTTTAACTCTGCCGCATAATAATTCAAATCGTTGCTGTTTCCGAAACGCTCCCTGTTTGCAAGGCTGTTTAAAGATATGTTCCTTAAAAACCCTGCGGCACCTTTGTTTTTATTTGTAAATTTTGTATAAATCCTTAAAGACGCATCTCTTTTGACAAGGTCAAATCTGCCCATAATTAAAGTTGCAAGCTGGTCTGCCGAAGATTTAATCATCATTCTGTTGATGACGTTATCTTTAATGTTGATTGTTCCCGATATTCTGTCAAATCTGCCTTCAGGGATGTTAACAAAATCAAACAGCGTGGAAGGGCTTATCATTGCCATCGGGTTTCTGAAAAACGAAACAAAATTAAGCGCATATTCAACAAGACCTATTTTTTCAATTGTTCCGTTATTGATTTCAAATTTCATCATCCCGTTTAATTTCAGGGTGTTATCCGTGCTTATGTCTATTATCCCGCTTGCAAGACCGGTAATTTCTCTTTTTAAGCTTAAAAGCGCCGTTGCAATTTTATCCGAATCAACTTCTTTGACGCCCAAAATAAATCTGTAAGTTCCTTTCATCAAATCACATCTGATTTTGCCCGAAGAATGCCCGTCTGCGATTTCAAATCTGTTTGAATCAATTTTTAATTTCCCGTCTTTATCAAGAGAAAAAACCGCTTTAATATTTCCGAAGTTTACTTCTTTATAATTTCCTTTAATTAAATTAAAACTTCCTTCTTTTATAACGATTAAATTCGGAACAAAAACAAGCGCCTGATTGTCCGTATCAGACATTTCTTTGTTATTTTCCATTGCCTTCATAAATTCTTCTTCGGCTTTTTCATTTTTTTCTTCGGTTTGTTTTTTATCGTTTGCTGAAATTTGTTGTTTATTTTCCGATGTTTGCGCCGAAGATGCGGGTGGCGGGGCTGAAACCGTCAAGATTCTTTCCAAATCAACGTTATCTATCGTTAAATCAACGTTATTAATCGTAATCGGGAAGGTTATATTATTTGCAAGATTTCCTTGAAAATCATATTTTGAACGTCTGAAAATTCCTTCCAAATCAAACATTAAGCGCTCTTTATCGGTTTTAAATTCGCCTTTTTTGATAAAAAGCCTCTGGGAAGGAATTATTACTTTATCCATTGCAAGGTTTCCTCTTAATTTTGGAATTTCTCTTGCGTTAAGCCACTCCAAATTTCCCGAAATTGTTCCTTTTCTAAACAATTTCTGCCCGATTAAAACGTTTAAAAATTCGCTCGGCAGGGGCTTTGGTATATTAAAGCCGAAATTTAAGATTTTTGAATTGTCTGCCAAATCTACATTCCCGTTTAAAGTTAAAATGGGTTCGATTTTGCTGTCTTTATTTATTTCTTTTGCAATATAATATTTGATATTTTCAATGTTTAATATGTTTGATTTCATATGCATATTGCATAAAATTGCTCTGTCATAATTAATCGGGCTCAATGAAGAACCTTCGATTAAAATATCGTTGCCTGCGGCAAGTCTTGCCATATAGTTGATGTCTATATCATTATTTTTTGAAAAAATCTCGATTCTTGTGCCTGCGGGTTTATCGCCTGTCATTGTAATGTTAATCCCTGCAAGTTTTGACAGATAATCTTTCGTAAAATTATTTGTCATTACGGTTGATATTATAATTTTTGTATCAACCGATTTATAATAATCGTCAACCGTTCCTTCAAGCGTCAATTTGTTTTCTTTATTGTCGCCATAATGTCCGATAAAATCCGTCATTGTAATCAAATCGGGGGTTATGTTTATTTTCCCTTTGCTTGCGTATACGGGCATATTCGCAAGCGATTTTAAATTAAAGGAGGCATTTTTTATAAAAATATCACCCGATAAACCCTCCTTATTCATTTTTATTTCAAACTCAGAGACCCCTTTCGGGTTTAAAATTTCCGCCATAATTTCTTTGCCGTTCGGGATTATAAGATTGGTTGATAAAATGTCTGCACCGTCTTTTAATTGAAAATTGTCCGATTCGACAAGAACTCCGAATCTGTCTTTACTCATTAAAGATTTTATATGAATGTCTGAATTATTAATTTTTAAGGGGCAATCGTTTATGATAAGCCTTTTATTTTTGGTATAGAATCTGTTATTATCAGAAAAAGTTATTTTTAAATTTTCATCCCCGTTTTTAATGAGAGCGTTAATTATAAACCTTAAATGTTTCGGGTTTTTCTTATCTTCAAGAAGAATTTTTTTGCCTTCAAGCGTTAATTTGCCGTTATTTGGAAGCGACGATAAAATTTTTATATCGTTTATATAAAATAAGGCGTCAAATATGTCTATCTTAAAATCGGGCAGGTTTCCGGACGCTTTTTCTTCCTGTTTCGCCGCAGGGATAAGCGCCGATAATTTATCAAGGTCGATAAAAATTGAATCTACGGTTAATTTTCTGAATTTTAAAGATTTTGAAGTTATTATCCTGTATGAAAAATCGGTTTTAAAATCTTTAATATCAAGTATATCTTCACTGTTTTTCTTTAAGGATAAATTATCAAAGCTGATATCCAATCTCGGCCTTATGCTTGTTTTGATTTTGGGGTTAACAAGATTTAATTCCGCCCCCGTTATTTTATATACGATATTTTTTGCGGTGTTTATAAACAACTCGCTTGAGACAACCGCCGGTAAAACTATTCTGTATAAAAAAACCGCAGCGATAATTATTGCCGCTACCGAAATTAAACCGTACTTTACTGTTTTCGTAACCTTAAAATCCTTCATAAATCCTGCCTCTTATAATAAAAAAATTATATCATAAGGAATTTTATGTTATCATTTACGGTATGAAAAAGATTTTGTCTTTATTTTTATTGCTGTTGTTGAGCGCTTCCTCCGTTCAGGCGGCTGCCGATGTGTATTCGGGCGAAAACAACAAGTTTGGTCTTAAAGACGAAAAGGGAAACGTCATAGTTGAGGCCAAGTATAAGAAACTGATTTCTCTCGGAGATAATTCTTATATAGCGCTTAAAGGCTCAAAATACGGCATTGTTGCTTCAAACGGAGAAATTCTTGTCGATTTTAAATATTCTCATGCAACAAGGCTTCTTTCAAAATTCGTTAAACTTAAAAACTATAAAGGATTTTACCTTTTTGATGAGTACGGAAACACTATTTTTGAAGAACCTTATGATTCAATCGAGCTTTTGTTCGGCGGAATGCTTTTGACTTATAAAGATTATAAATACGGTGTATCCGATTTTAAAGGCAAAATTTTAATTGATAATGTCTGTGATGACATATATATGCCAAAACCCAATATTATGAGGGTCAAATATGAAGGCAACTGGTATGAAATAGAACAGGTTAACGCACAAACGCTTTCGCTGCCCGATGATGTTAAAAACCTTAAGGAGACGCCTGATTTTAAAATAACAAAACTTGTTACAAGCCCCGTTGCCGCCTCAAAATATTCGCTTGTAACCGCAACGGACTATTCCATCAAAGTTTTTTCTTCAATATCGCCTGCATACGAAGCAACAATTGATGAATTGATGCTCTCTCAAGGTGCGGAAGCGGTTTCCATATTTATAAAAATAGGCTGGCTTCCGAAATTTCCTTTTGTATATTTCAAAAACTATTTTAAAATCTTAAGGAACCCTTCAAACGGGCCTTTATCCGATATTAAAGAAAATATAAAACAGGATTTATAAATGTTTAAAAACTATGAATTGTATTTGTCTCAAATAAACTCAAAACTCGAAGATTTTTTTGAAAGGCAAAAACCTTATATACATTGTAAAAAAGGGTGTGCAAAATGTTGTAAAAATTCGGAATTCCCCTATACCAGACTTGAAATTACTTATCTTTTAAGCGGTTTTTTAACTTTGGATGATGAGACAAAGCAAAAAATAGAAAATAACATTTCAAAAACGGTTGAAGAGAAAAAGAATTTTAAGGGCGGCGGCAAATTCAGATATGATTGCCCGTTTTTAATTGACGATATCTGCAGCGTTTATCCATACAGGGGTGTTTTGTGCAGGACATTCGGGCTTTTATCCAATGACCCCAAAACGGGAAAAATAAGAGCGCCTTTTTGTTCCCATGAGGGGCTTAATTATTCCTGCTTTTCCGACCCCGAAACAAAAACGTTTTCTGCGGAAAAAATCAGAGATAATAAAATTGACGTTGATCCTTTAATTTTTAACATTGATTATCTTATGCTGACCGATTCCGATTTTGAAAAGTGTTTTAATATTAAATTCGGCGAAAGAAAAGCATTGATTGACTGGTTTCTTGTTGATGACAACAAAGATAAAACAAATGCCTCTTAAATTTTAAGAGGCATTTTAATAAACTATAACAGTTTTAATTGCGAACGGTATCTTTCGTTTATGCGCTCTTTTTTGTTTTGAAGACTTTCAAGCTGTCTTTCATACATTCTGAGTTTTATTGTTTTTACCGTTTCGCTTGAATTTGAATTATATTTAACCTCTCTTATCTGAGCCTGTTTTTCTCTTATGTCGGCATTTACCTCTCTTATTTTCTCATTTCTTTCTTTAATAAGTTCGGCTCTTTTGCCGGCATTTTTTTCATGCCATTTGTTGGTTGTCTGGTTTTCGACATCTTTTCTGAATGCATCTTTTACTGCCTGCATATCTTCTTTGATTGCATTTTTAAGCGTGCTTCCGAAGTTTGATGCCGCATATGCGCTTGAAGTGCACATAATAAATATTAAAGGTAAAATAAAAGCTTTTTTCATAAAAAAATCCCCGTTTATATTTTTATCCGCCCCCTTCTTTTATTTATGAAGGGGGCAAAAATTTATTTTATTGTGCAGCGTTTATTCTTGCGTTATAGAGTTTGTTTGTGTTTTCTTTTTTGCTTTTTAAGCCTTCCAGTTGTCTGTTATACGCCTTTAATTTTAAGGTTTTTTCGGTTTGTGTCATTGATTTATTTTGTTCGACATCTTTGATTTCTTTTTCTTTTGCTTTAATCTCTTCGTTAATGGCATTTATTTTTTGGTCTCTTTCTTTGATAACCGCATTTCTTTTTTCTGCGGTTTGTTTTGCTCTTTGGTTTTGTGCTTCGGTTCTTTGATTTTTAAGGTCTTGTTTAACCGCTTGTTTAACCGATTTTACATCATTTTTGACCGCATTTTTAAGCGAATCTCCGAAATTTGCAGCATAGGCGGAAGTTACGGTAAGTGCTAACATCATTGTTAAAACAGAAAATTTTTTCATAGGGCAAAACTCCTTTCTCATAATGTTCTATTATAATACTACAACTTTGTGAAATTTGAATAAAAAAACATCTTGACAAAAGTTAGACATCTAACTATAATAAAAATATGAAATTTAATTCAATATTTCTAATCTCAAGAATAAGAGAAAGCGCAAACAATTTTATAATCAATGAGCTTAAAAAAGCGGGGATTAAAGGCATTGCGCCATCTCACGGAGATATTATGGCGGCATTATATAAAGAAGATAAAATCCCGATGAATCTTCTTGCAAAAAAAATCCGCCGTACAAAAGCAACGCTTACGGTTCTTGCGGATAAACTGGTTGCACTGGGGCTTATAGAAAAAGAAAAATCGGAATCGGATAACAGAATTACATACGTCAAATTAACCCCGGAAGGGCTTAAATTCAGAGAAACTTTTGAAAATATTTCAAAAGAATTAAACAATCTTGCATACAAAGGTTTTTCTGAAACCGAAGCAGAGATTGCGGAAAAACTTCTCGAAAAAATGGAACAGAATTTCAGATAAATTTTTTTATCAAAATAGTTAGACATCAAACAAAAAGGAGCAAAAAATGACAAACTTTAAAAAAATCGAACTCGGAAAAATCAACGAAATCAAAAACAAAGAACAGGGAAAAATATTTATCCATGATGAATTAAATCTGACATCCTGCGAAGTTTCAATTAATTGTTCAAAAAAAGGTTTTAAAGTTCCCTTTTTACATAAACATAAAAACAATGAAGAAATCTATATTTTCCTTAAAGGAAAAGGCATAATGGAAATCGATAACGAAAAAATCGAAGTTAAAGAAGGTTCAATCGTAAAAATTGCACCTCCCGCAATAAGAACAATGGAAAATGCATCGGATGAAGATTTGGAATATATTGTAATTCAGGCAAAAGAAAATTCTCTTGAAGGCTATACAATGACCGATGCCGAAATCGTATAAAAATAACCCCCTTTATAGGGGGGTTATTTTTATTTCATTGAATTAATTCTTGCATTATATAATTTATAAGCGGTTACTTTTCTGTTATTTAATCTGTCCAGTTCAATCTGTTTATTTTTTAATTTAACCCCTTTTTCGGTATCCGTTAAAGATTTATCGTTTCTTATCGCTGCCATTTCATCTTTTTTGGCTTTAATATCTTCGTCTATTTTTAAAAGCTCTTTATCTCTTTGTTTTATAAACGAATTTTTTAATTCGCTGTTATCTTTGCTTTCTTTTTGAACCTGAATTTTACCTTCAATATCCTGCATATTTGCTAAAGCCGCAATTTTTTCTTCTTTTGCCTGTGCCGCATAAATGCAATTTACCCCCAATATAAATGCCATAACCGGTATTAAAAATTTTTTCATAATTTTATCTCCTTTTTTTATTGACCTTAGTATTGTTTTGCATAATCAGCGTATTGCTGCATATAACGGTTTCTTGTTTCAACTTTTTTATTTAATAATTCGGCCTGTTCTTTTCTTAAAACGTTTAATTTTGTCATTTTTTCAAATTCATTTAAAGAGTTGTCTTTTCTTGTTTTTTCGATTTTCTCGTTTTTGGCTTGAATTTCGGAATCAATATTTTTAAATGTTTGTTTTTGTTCGGTTTGAAATTTATTTATATCATCTTCAAAAGCATAAGAACAACAGCAGCTTGCTAAAATAAACACTGTAATAATCCCTGAAAACTTTTTCATAATTTTAATTCCTTTATTTTAATTATATAATTTAATTTCAAACATTAAAACGGTCATTTTTATGATTATTAAAGAAATTCATTCAAATAAAAAAGAATACCTCAATATTTTGTTAATCGGCGATGAAGACGAAGATATGATTGATAAATATCTTGATGAATCCCGTTTATTTGTTCTTTTTAAAAACAATACGGCAATTTGTGCCTGCGCCGTCATAAAAATTGATGATAAAACCGCCGAGATTAAAAATCTTGCAACCGTTTTTGAATTTCAAAATAAAGGGTTTGCTTCAAGAATGCTTGATTTTATTTTTGAAAAATATAAAAACTTTGAAAAAATAATTCTTGGTACGGGCGAAAATGAAAAAACGCTTAATTTTTATAAAAAAAGAGGCTTTTTTGAAACGGGAAGAATAAAAAATTTTTTTACCGATAATTATAAAAAACCGATTTTTGAAAACGGTAAGCAACTTGTTGATATGATTTATCTTGAGAAAAAAATATAGCTATCTTGCATTTTTCTTTTACGGGTTTTATAATAATATTCCCGTAAAAGGTGTTTGATAAACGAGGTATCATAATGAAGGTTTCGGGTATTTCATTATTTAATAACTACGGTATCACCAAAAACAATTCCGTTAATTTCGGCAAATTTAAAGACAAAGAAACCGAAATTTCGGTATTTCATATTGTCCATGCTAATCGTCTTGACCCCGAAGCTACGTTTAAAAGGATAGATAAATGCGATTATGTTGAACTTTATACGAATGACGAGGGAGAAATCAGGCTTAATACGGATGATATACGTATGCAGCGCAACGATTTGAGGAATACCTGTAAAGTTCTTAAACAATTCGGCAGCTGCAACAGCGGCGAAAAGGTGCAAAAGCTGGCAGATATAATTAAAACCTCCGATGAGCGCATTGCCGAAAATGCAAGACAAAAGAAAATATACCTTACCGATGAAGAATTGAAGGCTGCCCTTGCCATGGTAAGAAGAGACAGAGAGATAGCCGAAGCTAAGCTGGAAGAACACCTTATGTGGCTTAATTCTTAAAATTAAAATTTTAAAGCCGTTTAATTCCAGCAACATTTGTTAATAATATTGCTTTTTTTCGTGCAATTTATTTTTGTTCTTCATATCATGCGTTTAGCAGAATATTTAAACACTAGATAAACAACTTTTATGGATATTGCCTCGCTAAACTTTAATAACGCAAGGCAGGGTGTAAGTTTTAAAGCAGCAAAGGCACCCGATGTTGATGACCTTAAGGCGGCAAAGCGCTTTATAAATTGCGGACTTAACAAACTGAACGATTCTCTTACGGATTCGATTCAAAATAAGTCTCCTTCTTTAATACGGGAAATAAGCGGTGAAACATATATCGCAAGGGATACTGTCAAAAGAAGGTTTGCAAGCGGAATAAAATCTTTTGTCGGAATGCTTTTAGACCCTTTTGATTATTTGGGAAAAAAGTTTCCGAATTCAAAGATAAATAACTTCTCAATAATTAAAGCTTATCGGGAGTCATCAAAATTTGAAAACGAAGTTAATGCGCTTCAGGGGCTCCAGGAAAACGGAATAAATTTTGTCCGTGAAATAATTCCCGACAAAAAATATCCGACAGGCAAATGCAATGATGAATGCACAAGTGTTTGTTCAAAGGTAACGGAAAAATTTAATAAACTGCTTAATAATTCGATGGATGAAACAAAGGCCGCCTATGACACGAAAAAAGAACGATTTTGGACAAGAATAGTTTCGGGGTTCACGGCGGCAATATTTTTGGGAAATGATTTTTATAACAAATCTGTCCAAAAAGGAAAAACGGAAGAGGAAGCAAAAAAAGAACAACATTTGAAACAGGGGCAGGAAATAAGAGAAAATATCTGCGAAGGAGTTTTACAGTTTGCGATTTTTACCATGTTTACAAAGCTGGTTAATAAAAGCGTTATGGCATCCGCTTTAATTGCCGCGGGAATAGGGCTTGCTTCCCGTATCGTATCAAGGCTTGTAAGCGGTATGCCCATATTCAGAATAAAAGTTCCGGACAGAGAGAACCAAAAACCGGTTTCAATAAAAGATTTTATAGAAGCTGCAAAACAAGGCAAAACAAAAGATATTCTGGATAAAAAGGAAATTTCTTCAAAAGATAA
>DVJH01000078.1 GCA_018710795.1 Candidatus Galligastranaerophilus gallistercoris
GATGATAATGAAAGATTAAAAGATATCCATGATGCATTTTTAAATAAAACAATCGATACAATTATCGCTCTTCGGGGCGGATACGGCGCAATAAGACTTTTGGATAAAATCGATTATGAACTGATTAAAGAAAACAAAAAAACCTTTGTCGGCTTTTCCGATATTACTTTGCTTTTGGTTTCTTTTTATAAAAGGGCTAATCTTGTATCCTTCCACGGTAAAATGGAAATAAACGGCGTTATTAATATGGACGATAAGGAATTTTTAAACTATAAAAATTCAATTGAAAATAAAATCTTTAATTCAAACCTTAAAGGGGGAATTCTATGGGGCGGAAACCTTGCTTCGATTATTTCTCTTTTCGGTTCTGACCCCGATACGTATATCCCGGATGAAGATATTATTTTATTTCTTGAAGACATAAATGAACCCGATTATAAAATTGACAGAATGTTTAATCAGATTTTAAGAAATATTCCTTTGAGGGAAAAAATAAAAGGCGTAATATTCGGGGAATTTATCGGTGCGGGCAGATACCTTGAAGATATAAAAGAAGAATTTATAAATTCTCTTTGTGTTCCTTATGAAAACAAATCTGATATCGGGCACGGCGAATCAAATATTGTTGTTCCCTTCGGTATTAAAATTTAATTTTTAATTAAAATTTTGCTTGTGCAAAAATATTTTTTTTGAAATATAATAACACTTGATATGCTCTATAATATAATCAAATTGGATAGTGTTGATTCTACAAACCTTTGGGCAAGAAAGAATTTGTCCAAATTAAAAAATTTCGATTGTGTCAGCGCGGATATTCAAACAGCGGGACATGGACAGTTTGAAAGAAAATGGTTTTCAACTTCTTTAAACGGCGGAAACATTTATCTTTCAATTGTTTTAAAACCCGATAATATTGAACATTTAAACGAATTGACAAGATATACGAGCATTATCGTTTCAAATGTGTTAAAAAAATATAATCTGAACCCCGATTTTAAGTTTCCGAACGATGTTTTAATTAACGGTAAAAAAATATCCGGCATTTTGGCAGAGTCGGTTTTTATAGGTTCGGAATTAAAAGGTGTTATAGTCGGTATCGGAATTAATTTGAATCTTGATTCAAACGAGCTTCAAAATATAGACATTGAAGCCACGTCAGTATTTAACGAAATAAATAAACCCGTTGATAAACAAAGCTTTTTGAATGAATTTCTGGATGAATTTTTTAATAATTACGAAGATTTTATCAAAAACGGAATTCAAGAATTAAATTACGTTAAAAATTAGGTACATAAATATATAGGAGAAAAGGGGACACAAAATGACAAAAAAACAAATTAAAGTTATGGATACCTCATTCCGCGACGGTTTTCAATCCGTATACGGCGCAAGGGTGTTTACAAAAGACTTTTTACCCGCTCTTGAATCTGCGGTTGCTGCAGGCATACGCCATTTTGAAGTAGGCGGCGGCGCAAGATTTCAATCGCCCATTTTTTATTGCAACGAAAATGCATTTGAAATGATGGATACGATTAGAAGAACGGTAGGCGATGATATTAACCTTCAAACTCTTGCAAGAGGCGTTAATGTTGTGGGCTTGGATTCTCAACCCAAAGACATTATCAATCTTCATGCCAAATTATTCAAAAAACACGGCATGACGACAATCAGAAACTTTGACGCCCTAAACGATGTTAATAACCTTATTTATTCGGGACAATGTATAGTCGATAACGGTTTAAACCATGAAGTTACGATTACCATGATGGAGCTTCCGATCGGGTGCCAAGGCGCTCATGACGTTGATTTTTATATCAGAGTTTTAAGAAATATTTTGGATGCGGGCATTCCTTTTACCTCTTTAGCATTTAAAGACGCATCCGGAACTTCGGCTCCGAGAAAAGTTTACGAAACGATAAAGAAAACAAGAGAAATTCTTGGCTCTGACGCTCATATCAGATTCCATTCCCACGAAACGGCAGGCACGGGTCTTCAGGCTTATATCGCAGCGCTTGACGGCGGTGCGGACGGTATTGACCTTGCAATGAAACCCGTTTCGGGCGGAACAAGCCAGCCTGATATTGTTTCAATGTGGCATGCACTTAAAGGTACGGATTATGATTTGGGCATTGATATTGAAAAAATATTGGAAACCGAAGAAGTATTCAAAGAATGTATGAAAGATTACTTCCTTCCCCCCGAAGCTCTTTCGGTTAATCCGATGATTATATCATCCCCGCTCCCAGGCGGTGCACTTACCGCTAATACTCAGATGATGAGAGATAACGGTACTATGGATAAATTCCCCGAAGTTGTTAAAGCAATGAAGGAAGTTGTTGAAAAAGGCGGTTTTGCAACAAGCGTTACTCCGGTTTCACAATTCTATTTCCAGCAGGCTTATTCTAACGTAATGTTCGGCAACTGGACAAAAATGACCGAAGGATACGGCAAAATGGTATTGGGCTATTTCGGAAAAACACCGTGCGAACCCGATCCTGCAATCGTTAAGGAAGCAAGCGAACAATTGGGGCTTAACCCCACAACCGAAACCGTTCTTGAATTGAACGAAAAAGACCCGAATAAAGGTGTTGCTCCCGCAACAAAAATGCTTGAAGACGCTGGACTTCCCGTTAACGACGAAAATATCTTTATTGCGGCAACCTGCAAAGAAAAAGGCATTTTATTTCTTCAAGGTAAAGGTCAAATCGGTGTCAGAAAAAATGCCGATGTTAAAAAAGATTCTTCAGACCCTGCCGACAGACCCGAAGGATACACGGTTTCAGTTAACAATAAAAAATATTCCGTCAGAATTGAAGGCAAAAAAGCTCTTGTTAACGGCAAAGCATACGATATTGACGTTAAAGAAGGTATTGAAGCTAAAGTCGGCGTTGCACCCTCTGAAGGTGTTCCCGTTAAAGCGCCTGTTCCGGGGCTTGTACTTAAACTTTTGGTCTCAGAAGGCGATTATGTAAATAAAGATGATGAAATTTTGACATTGGAAGCAATGAAAATGGAATCTGCAATTAAATCACCTCAGGCAGGCACCGTTAAAAGCATTGAAGTATCAGTCGGCGATCAGGTTAAAACTTCTCAAGTACTGGTAGTTTTAGGATAACGGAGGGCTTTAACCATGAACTTTTTTGACAGTTTAAAATCTCTATGGGGTTCAACAGGTCTTGCCAATATGTTCCCCGCTCCCGATCCTTCGTTGTCGGGGTTTGAGCAAATACTTCATCAATTCGGCTCGCCCATAATGATACTTGTTTGCTGCTTTTTATTGTGGCTAGGTATTAAAAAACAATTTGAACCGTTATTGCTTGTTCCGATTGCATTCGGCGGAATTTTATCAAACATTCCCGTTGTTGACATTTCGGGTCCCGCAGGCTTTTTGGGCATCATTTATGAAGCAGGTATCCATCAAGGTTTATTCCCTTTGATGATATTTATGGGTGTCGGCGCCATGACGGATTTCGGACCTTTGATTGCAAACCCTAAAACTGCATTATTGGGCGGTGCGGCGCAGTTTGGTATATTCGGCGCATTGCTTCTTGCATTATGCGTGTTCGGGTTTTCAATGCCGCAGGCGGCTTCTATCGGTATCATAGGCGGTGCCGACGGTCCTACTTCAATTTATGTTACCAGCCGTCTTGCGCCCGAATTATTGGGTGCTATTGCGGTTGCTGCATATTCATATATGGCTCTGGTTCCCGTTATTCAACCACCCATTATGAAACTTCTTACAACCGAAGAAGAACGTAAAATTGAAATGGTTCAATTAAGAGAAGTTTCTCAAAGAGAAAAAATCGTATTCCCTCTTGTTGTTTTAGGGTTATGTATTTTACTTCTGCCCGATGCATGTCCTCTCGTAGGAGCTTTGGCATTCGGTAATCTTTGTAAAGAATCAGGCGTTGTTGAAAGATTATCCAACACTCTTCAAAACGAATTTATCAATATTGTAACCATTCTTTTGGGGCTTTCCGTCGGTTCAAAACTTTCAGCAAGCCAATTTTTAACAGTTCAGACATTGTTTATTCTTATCCTGGGTATTATTGCATTTGGTCTTGCAACGGCTATGGGTGTAATATTCGGTAAGATAATGAATAAATGCTCCAAGACTCCTATTAACCCGCTTATCGGTGCTGCAGGTGTTTCTGCGGTTCCTATGTCTGCAAGGGTTGTAAACAAGGTCGGTTTGGAAGCAAACAATCAAAACTATCTTTTGATGCATGCCATGGGTCCTAACGTATCCGGTGTAATCGGCTCTGCCGTTGCCGCAGGCGTTTTGCTTTCAATGTGCAGATAATATAAAAACAATAAAAAAGCGGGCAAAATTGCCCGCTTTTTTTATATTCTATAATATCGTATTTTTATCAAGTTCTTCTATTTCAAAGCTTCCCGTAATTTTATCCGTCAGCATTTGTTTTTCATCATCAGATAAGATATCGTCCGTACTCATAAGTTCTTGAACATCATCCATTGCATATTCTGCCGTTTTTTCATTGTTTTTTGGCGAATATGAACGGTATTCATCGGTTGTTTTAAATGTCAGGCTGATTAAATCCGCAAAATTTTTCTTCTTTTTATCGTCCATAACAAAAATGTAATCCCAACCTGTCGGGATAGAGCGCATTTTTCTGTCGACATTATAAAAATATTCCGTTGTTTCTCTTGAATTTGTTTTCGGAGGCTTTTATAATATTTTCTTTTCCGGTATAGCTTTGAAAATGGTTTAAACCGGTGTATGATATTTTATTTACCTGCATTGTTTTCCTTAATTTAAAAATTTGTTTATTCTGCATACTAAAAAAAACATCTGTCAATTGCCGATTTGAACGATTAATTGTTAATAAATGTAAAATTTTTGACAAAAAACTTGCTCCATGACGCAAAAAACTTTTTTTACAGGTATTATAATAGGCGTAAACTCCTCTATAAACTCCGTAATACTAATTCTATCCATCACGGCTAATCTTTATGATTGCCGTTTTTTTTATATATTAACGTCCCGCATCATATCTTTAAGAGCCTGAATTGTTGTATCCATGGACACTAAATCAGTGGTTTTCTGCTGCAAAAATCCGTTAATTTTCGGCATCAATTCTATTGCAATATCAAGTTTGGGGTTTGAACCGGTTTGATACATGCCTACATCTATAAGGTCTTTATTTTCACGATACAACGCCAGAAGTTGCCTCATTTTGGCGGCGGCTGCCTGATGTTCTTTATCCGTAATTTCGGTAAACAACCTTGAAACAGACCCCAAAACATCAATAGCAGGGTAATGGTTCATTTCCGCCACTTTTCTCGATAAGAAAATGTGCCCGTCAACGATACCTCTTACGATGTCTACAATGGGGTCGGTTATATCGTCCCCTTCCATTAAGACCGTATATAGCGCCGTGATTGAACCTTTTTCGGAATTCCCCGTCCGCTCAAGCGCTCTTTGAAGCCATGAAAAAATTGAAGGCGGATATCCTTTCATGGTAGGCGGCTCTCCTATTGAAAGCCCTACTTCTCTGCCCGCCATAGCACACCTTGTAACGGTGTCTGTCATCAAGAAAACTTTTTTACCTTTATCTCTGAAATATTCACAAACCGATGTTGCGGCCAAAAGGCATTTCATTCTGATTAGAGGGGGAAGGTCGCCCGTTGCGCAGACGATGACGGATTTTTTCATGCCTTCTTCGCCTAAGGAATTTACCATAAATTCTTTAACTTCTCTGCCGCGTTCTCCAATCAGCGCCATAACGTTAACATCGGCTTCCGAATTTCTTGCAATCATGCCCAATGTCGTACTTTTTCCGACCCCTGAACCTGCAAAAAGCCCCATTCTCTGTCCGCCGCCAAGCGTTAAAAGCCCGTCAATTGCTCTGATTCCGGTTGATATCATGTCTTTTATAATCGTGCGGTGAAATGCATCGGGCACATTTCCGTTAATATTAACATATTCTGCCCCCTCTAAATCTAGGGGTCTGCCGTCCATCGGTTCTCCCAAGGGGTTAATTAATCTTCCGAGCAAAAAGTCGCCGACGGGAAGCATAATCGGACCGCCCGTTGTTTCGACCAAAGACCCCTGACCTATCCCTGCTCCGTCATATAAAAGAAGCAATTGCGCCATTTCGCCTTTAAAGGCAACAACTTCTGCCGCCTTTTTTTCGCCCGTATACGTTTGTATATAGCATAAATCTCCGATTTTAAGCCCCGGCAGTTTTACTTCTACGGTGAGTCCCACAAGCTTTGAAACAACTCCTTTATATTTATATAACGGAAGATTTTCAAGCGTTTCCAAAGCTTTTATTTTTGCATTATGAATTTTATATTCAAATTCTTCATTCATACATTTATCCGTAAAATATATTAATAATCTATCAAATTATTTCAATTCGGGCAATTAAAAGCCCTCTTTTTTATAAAAAAGAGGGCTTATGCTTATATTAATTGTGCTTGATATTTATTATTCAACTTCATGTTTTGCTTCGATATAGCCTGATTTTGCCGCATTATTTATTGCAACAAGAGGTGTTGCAACCGCTAAAATTGCGGCACCCGTAAGAATTGCAGCTTTTGCGGCGGGAGTTGCGTTTAAGAATTTTCTGCCTATACCTGAAAGTTTAACTTTGTCTTTAAGAGATATTGTTTCGGGGGCATGTATTCCTTCAATGGAGTCTGCAATCAAGTTGCTTGGGACTGATATTTTGTCTAATGATTTTCCCACATTGCTTATGAAATTGTTAAGCCCTTTTTGCGCTTTTTTGGAAACCCCTGTTACAAGCGCTGCGGCACCTGCGCCGATTCCCGTTGCACCGAGAAGGCTTCCCGTATCTTTAAGGCTTTCTTTGGTTATTTCGGCTAATGCGCCTTTTTTGTTTTCGACTTTATCGTTTGTCATAATGTGTGTATAGCTTCCGATGCATCCGACGGGTTTTCCCGTTTTTTCACTTATCTTCTTACTTGCTTTGCTTGTAGCGGCAAATGCTCCGATACCTGCGCCCAGTCCTGCTGCGGTTGTTAATGCGCAAATTCCTGCTTTTTGTAAATTCATTGGGGAGTCTTCCTTTCTCTATTTTTTATGTTTTTTTAAAACTGCCGAATAGATGAAATTGCCCCTTTGATATTTTCCGCTTAATTTTTTGTTACATTGTCATATTCCGACGAATAAAAATTATTATAACCTTCATTTATGGCGTCAACCAAAATTTTTGCATATCTTTTTGCGGTGTTAAAATAAGAAAGGTGCGCCAGTAGAAAAGTTCTTCTTGAAGTTTTATCGGATTTATCGTATATAAAACCGCCCTTGGGCTCTATTTTTAAATTTGTTTCTTTTTCCATTTCATCAAACGTAAGATTTTTACTTACGGGAAACCCGAGAGGATCATCCGAATAATTAACCGTAAGCCAGAAAATATTATTTTCTACTATATATTTATACCCGAGCGCCATAAGTTCGCTCATTTTATAGTTTTTATCGTATAAATCGCTGTAAAATAACGTATACGGGCTTGCATAATTAATACTGCCGGCTATTGCGTCTTTTGGAGTGCAGTATAATTTTGTATATTGATTTAAGCTTTCTATTTTTGTTTTAAAACTTTCCGTATCGTTTTCAAATACAAAATCGTCAACCATATCATACGTTACCAGCTTTGATTTAAAAACCGCATCGGTGCAGCTGTCGTCGAGGTTTCTGTATGAAACGTATGTTTTAAATTCTTCGGGTGCATTTGAATTTTCTATCGCTTCTTTTATTTTTATAACGGGCATTTTAATTGTAAGATATTGCTGGACTATAAATGTCCCCGCACTGTATCCTACGGGTACAACCTTATTTCCTTTTTTATATTCTTCCATAATTTCTTCATGCAGCTTTTGTATTATCGGATACATATTTTCCGTTTTTGAAACCCAAATTGCATCATGAAGACACAGTGCGATAAATTTTCTGACATAATTTGCGGGTTTCGGGCTTATTGCTTTTAATATGTTAAATTCTTCATTTATGATTTTGAGTTCTTCTCTGCTCATATCGCCCCAGTAAAAGGCTTTCGGGGATTTATTCATTGTAAATTCGCCGTTTTTTAAATATTGCTTTGTTATCAATTCATCGGCCGTAAACTGTTTTACTATTTCTTTATGAAGTTTATTCACCCCTTTTATAAAATCTTCCTTGCTCTCTTCCGTATTTGTGTTTGAGCCGTTCAGATAAATAAAGGTGATTTCGTTTTGCGCATATGCGGGAGGAAGCGCCAAAAATACAAAAAATGCAATCAGAAATAATATGCCCTTTGTCATTATTTAATCCTTTTAAAATAAAAATTGCTCTACACGGGTAAATTTTGTTACCTGCGGTGCTCCCACAGGTGGGTGAGCGCCTCGACAAATCCGTTTCCTTTAAAAATGATAAAATCACCAAGGTATACTTCAATTGTCTTTTACTTTAAAGAGCAGGCTCTCCCGTTTTAATAAAATGTAGGAACAAAATTACAACCCGCATAAAGCAATTATCATTTTATCATTAAGTTTTAACTTTTGTCCACAAAAAGGATAGCCTGACTATCCCAAAAGGCGTTTTAATTCTTTTTCTCTTTTTTTTCTTAACAATTTATTCGTTCTTTTTCTTATTGCAACCTGGGGAGTGTCATCAGGCATTGCGGCTTTAAAAAACTCTTCATTCATGGCGTCAAACTCTCTTAATTTTTGAAGAGCTTCTTCCATACGCGATTTTTTTGCCTGTTTTATCAACACCTGAAATTTCGCTTTTTCACTTATATCCATTGAAATTAAGCTTATAAAACTCATACTTTATATAATGAGCTTTTATTTTAAGCATGGCAAGTATGTTTAATTAATGTTACATTCAAGAAAATCAAAAACTTTTTCCCTGTAAAAAGGTTTTTTGCTTGAATAAGGGATGCACATTGTTTTTGTAAAATCTTCAATTTCTTTTATTCTTTTGGAAATCTCGCCCTGTTTTGCCATGTCTGCCTTGGCTAAAATGTTTATAAAAGGAACTTTATTTATAATAAGCCAGTCAATCATTTTAATGTCATTATCCAAAAGACCGTGCCTTGAATCTATGAATAAAAAACAATGCTTTAAATTTTCCCTTTTTAATAAGTATTCTTCAAGGTTTTTTTGCCATTCCTGCTGCATTGTTTTTGAAACTTTGGCATATCCGTATCCGGGTAAATCGGCAAAAATAAAATTGCCGCAATCGGTTATGATTTCAAAATGATTTATAAGCCTTGTCTTGCCCGGTGTATTTGAAGTTTTTGCAAGTTTTGAATTGTTTACAAGCGAATTTATAAATGTTGATTTTCCCGCATTGGAGCGCCCCAAAAGAGCAAATTCGCAACAATTAAACGTTGGAGCTGATTTGAGGGAAGGTGAGCTTGTGATGAACCTCGCTTGTTTTATTTTCATTAATTAAATGCCTTAACTCGCTTGCCTGTCTTTTATACATAACGGTTGATAAAAGGTTATACGCTTTTTTTGAATTTATGACATTGATTTGTATGCCTTCATTTGTCGTTTCGACCGTAATGGAGCTATCTTGCGTAAAATCGGTTTCGATTCCCGTAATGTTAATTATTGTTTTTTTAAGGATACTTAACGGTTCTCTTAAAAAATCTTCAAAAGTTTTTAAAATGTCGACTTTCATTTTAAGTTAATTCTATCAAAAAAAATGCTTTTTTTGTATAATTACAAAACAGATATTTAACATTTTTATAAAGGAATTTTGTTCATGATTAAAGTTTTGGAAAATGAAATCGAATTAACGGGGTATGGGATTTCTCTTGATGTTGAAGGTGAAAATCTTTATTCAAAAAAATCCGAATTTCAGCAGGTAGATATATTTAAATCTAAAACGCTGGGTAACGTCTTAACGCTTGACGGGCTTATGATGACAACCGTTGAAGATGAATTTTTCTATCATGAAATGATTGCTCATATTCCCTTATGTTCTCATAAAAACCCTGAAAACGTTCTTGTTATAGGCGGCGGCGACGGAGGAACGGTGAGAGAAGTTTTAAAACACCCTTCGGTTAAAAATGTCGATTTATGTGAAATTGATGCTCTCGTTATTGAAGCAAGCAAAATGTTTCTGCCCTCAATTGCAGGCAAATTGGACGATAAAAGAGTAAATATATATGTTGAAGATGCAATTGAATTTATTAAAACCAAAAAAAATTGCTATGATGTCGTTTTGGTTGATTCGACAGACCCAATGGGCCCCGGTGTCGGTTTGTTTACCGAAGAATTTTACACTAACGTCAAAGAAAGCTTAAAAAAAGGCGGAATCGTTACTCCTCAATCCGAATCACCTTTTGCAAATAAAAATGAAATGAAAAATATGTATATATTGTTAAAGAAAGTCTTTAAAACCGTGCTTCCTTATTGCGGACCAATTCCTACATACCCCGGCGGTTACTGGTCATGGGCTTTTTGTTCTGATGATAATGATAATACGATAAAAGATACAAAGAGGGCCGAATTAATCGAAAAAGACGCAAAATTATATAACACAAAACTTCATAATGCGGTTTTTGCCGTTCCCAACTTTGTAAGGAAGATAGTTGATAATGAATAATGATATAACCGTAAACCCTATGACAATGCCTCTTCATGGCGAAATTACGATTCCTTCCGACAAATCAATTTCCCATAGAAGCATTATCATTGGCGCCCTCACTAACGGCAAAGTAAAAATTTCAAATTTTTCGATTTGCGCGGATTGTTTATCCACTTTAAATATATATAAAAACCTGGGGCTTGAGGTTGAATTTCTTGATGAAAAAACTTTGATAATAAATTCAAAAAACGGATTAACTCCGCCCGATAAAATGCTTGATTGCGGTAATTCGGGAACATCAATGAGGCTTATTACCGGTGTTTTATCGGGGCAGAAATTTAATTCGGAACTTTTTGGCGATGAAAGTTTATCCAAACGCCCGATGAAAAGAATTATAGAGCCTTTAACTTTGATGGGCGCAAGGATTGAATCCAATGATTATAAAGCGCCTTTAAAAATCAAAGGCTCAAAACTTACCGCCATTAAATATGAATCAAAAATTGCTTCCGCTCAGGTAAAATCTTCAATTTTGCTTGCGGGGCTTTTTGCTTCGGGTGAAACAACGGTTGTTGAGCCTTATTTATCAAGAAACCATTCCGAATTAATGCTTAAATATTTTGATTCCGATATCAAAGAAGAAAAATTCGATAATAAATATTTAACGTCAATCAGAAGTTCATTTTTGCTTCCAAAAGACCTGTATATTCCGGGCGATATCTCATCCGCCGCATTTTTTATGGTTGCTGCGGCAATCGTAAAAGGAAGCGATGTTGTTATAAAAAATGTCGGGTTAAATGAAACAAGAACGGGCATTATTGATGTTATGAAACAAATGAATGCCGATATTGAGATTTTGGATTTAAGAATTTTAAATAATGAGCCCGTAGGTGATATCAGGGTTAAATATTCGCCCGATTTAAAAGGAATTGAAATCAAAGGTGAAATTATTCCGAGATTGATAGATGAAATTCCTATAATTACGGTTCTTGCGCTGAACGCTGAAGGTAAAACCGTAATTAAAGATGCATCGGATTTAAAAAATAAAGAATCGGACAGAATTAACTCGCTTGCATTTGAATTAAACAAAATGAATGCGGATATAATCCCTACCCAGGACGGCTTTATAATAAATTCAAACGGTAAAAAGCAGTTATCGGGCGGTGCCGAATTAAATTGCTACCATGACCACAGGCTGATTATGAGCTTTTATGTTGCAAGCCTTGTTTCAAAAAAACAAAATAAAATAAATGATTTTAAATGGGTAAATACTTCGTTTCCCGAATTTTTGGGGCTGTTTAACAGGCTTGGAGTATAGAATGTTTTATTTTTGTAAGATTGGAAATCTTGAAGTTTTAAAATCCGATAAGCTTAATATCGCTCATTTTTTTACTACAAGAAATTCAATCCTAAAAACGAAAGACCCTGCTTTTATACAGGCGGCTGAAGAAAATAAAGCGTTTTTTAAGAATTATTATAACCTGAAAAGATTGATTTCCCCTTCTCAAACCCACACGTCAAACGTCCGCCTTGTTGATGATAATGATATTTATGAAGATACCGACGCTCTTATTCTTGATAAAAAAGACATCGGGATTTTTCTTAATTTTGCGGATTGTGTTCCCGTTATTATGTACGATACGAAAAATAATGCCGCATCAATTATTCATGCGGGCTGGCGGGGCACAAAAGAACAAATCGTTAAAAAAGCTTTTTATAAATTAAATTCTCGCTATAATTCAAATCCGGATGATATTGTTGCGCTAATCGGCCCTTCAATATGTAAAAATTGTTTTGAAACAAGTAAAGATATTGCCCTTATGCTCTCTGCTTCCGTATCGGATAACAGCGGGTGCGCAGATTATATTGAGGGTAAATATTATGCCGACCTTAAAGAAATTAATAAACGCCAGATGATTGACCTTGGAATTAAAAATATTGATACGGCGCAATATTGCACCTGCTGCAATAATGATAAATTCTTTTCGTACAGAAAAGAAAACAAAACAACGAACCGAATAAGCGCATTTTTAACTTTAAATTAAAATAGCCCGTCTTCTTTTTTCTCGCCCGAAGAATTTCCCATCATGGGTTTTTCGCTTTCAATAAATTTTTCTTTGGCTTTAATTTCTTTTTCAATGTCTTCCGGGGTAAGTGTTTCAATCATTTTTGCGTATGGTTCGGCTGCTTCTTTTATTCTTTCCGCAAGTTTATCTATGTATTCAGAATACGAAACGGCGTCATCGTGTTTAAATCTCCAGCTGTCAAATTCGTATGCGTCCGATACGTCTTTTTTCCAGTCGGATAAAATCCCGTCCATAGTTTCTCTGAAAGTATCCGCCATTTCTTTTGAGGGGAACAGTCTTATTTTTTTATATGTATTTTCAAGAATTATCATTGATTTTTTGGTTGCAAGCCTTGTCGAAACGCCGCGCATAAAATAGCGGTCTTCTTCTTCCTTTGAAATTTTAAAGTCAAAAGGAAACTCAAGCGCGCACATATTTGTTGCATCCGTTAATCTTACCATTAATTCCTGTTTTAAATATTCGTACTCTTCTCGAAGACCCATAATATTTTGCTCATTAATTGTTATACATACATTTTAACAAATAGGTTTCATTTTGCAACTTTTAAAATAAAACACCCTCTTGTTAAAAGAGGGTGTTTAAATTTTTTATATATCTTTATTTATTTTTCTTTTCTTCAATCGCTGCCTGAGCTGCCGCAAGTCTTGCCTGAGGAACTCTGAAGGGAGAACATGAAACGTAATTCAAGCCTATTTTGTGGCAGAATTTAACCGAATTGGGATCTCCGCCGTGTTCTCCGCAAATGCCTCTTTTTAAATTCGGTCTTACGGGAAGCGCTTTTGAAAGCGCAATTTCCATTAATTGTCCGACACCTTTTGTATCCAGAGTTTCAAACGGATTTGAAGGCAGAATTTTATCTTCAACATATTTTGCAAGGAATTTGCCTTCGGCATCGTCTCTTGAATATCCAAACGTCATTTGTGTCAGGTCATTTGTTCCGAATGAGAAAAATTCCGCATATTTTGCAACTTCGTCTGCCGTAAGAGCCGCACGGGGGATTTCAATCATTGTGCCGAACATATATTCAACTTCGACGCCTTTTTCTTCCATAACTTCTTTTGCAACTTTTTCAAGAAGCTCTCTGTCGATTTTTAATTCGTTTACATGCGAAATTAAAGGAATCATAACTTCAGGCTTAACTTCCAGTCCTTCTTTTTTAAGGTCGCATGCCGCTTCAAAAATCGCTCTTACCTGCATTTCGTTAATTTCGGGGAACATCAGTCCTAATCTGCATCCTCTTAAGCCCATCATCGGGTTTGATTCGGATAATTCTTCCACCGTATGCAAAAGCGCTTCTTTTTCTTTGTAGTCTTTACCCGTTGCTTTAAGTGCGGCAACTTCCGCAATTAAAGTTTCTTTATCGGGCAAAAATTCATGCAAAGGCGGGTCAAGAAGCCTTATTGTCATCGGGTATCCGTTCAGGGCTTTGAACATATCTTTAAAATCTTGATATTGCATCGGAAGAAGTTTTGACAGCGCTTCTTTTCTTGCTTCTTTTGTGCCAGCAATAATCATTTTTTGAACCCAGGGGAGTCTGTTTGGGTCCATAAACATATGTTCCGTTCTGCATAACCCGACACCCTGTGCTCCTAATTTTAGAGCATTTTGCACGTCAAACGGTGTGTCTGCGTTTGCTCTTACCGTTAAGGTTTTAAATTCATCAACCCATTTGAATAAGGTTTCAAAATTTTCATCCATGGTGGCGCTCATTGTTTTAACTTCGCCCGCCATAACTTCGCCCGTGCCGCCGTCAATCGAAATTATATCGTTTTCGCGGTATACGGTTCCGTCTGATGCCGTTAAAGTTTTGTTTGCAAGGTCGATTTTTAAATCTTCGCACCCTGATACACAGGGTTTGCCCATACCCTTTGCAACAACCGCAGCATGGCTTGTCATTCCGCCTCTCAGCGTTAAAACGCCTTGAGATGCTATCATGCCGTGAATGTCATCGGGGCAGGTTTCAATTCTCACAAGAATAACTTTTTCTCCCGCTTCGCCTCTTTTTGCGGCATCGTCCGTGTCAAAAACAATTTTTCCTATTGCGGCTCCGGGGGATGCGTTTAAGCCTTGAGCAATTTTGTGCGCTTCTTTTTTTGCTTTCGGGTCAAATGACGGGAGAAGCAGTTGATATAATTGATAAGCATCTACAAGTTCAATTGCTCTTTCTTTTGAAATTATACCTTCGTTTGCCATTTCAACGGCAATTCTGACGGCTGCTGCAGCGGTTCTTTTACCGTTTCTTGTTTGAAGAATGTATAATTTGCCTTTTTCAATCGTAAATTCCATATCTTGAACATCTTTATAGTGATTTTCAAGATTTTTTGCAATGCTTACGTATTGTCTGTATAATTCGGGCATTTCATTTTCCAATTCGGCAATTGGTTTGGGGGTTCTTATCCCTGCAACGACGTCTTCTCCCTGTGCATTTGTTAAATATTCGCCGTAGAATTTATTTTCTCCCGTTGCGGGGTTTCTTGTAAACGAAACACCCGTTGCGCAATCGTTGCCCATATTTCCGAACACCATGGTCTGAACGTTAACTGCCGTTCCCAGGTTATGGTCAATTTTGTTTAAGTTTCTGTATGCAATCGCTCTCGGTATATTCCAGCTTCTAAATACCGCCTCGATTGCTTCTTCCAATTGTACGTACGGATCTTGCGGGAAATCTTTCCCCGTTTCTTTTTTAATGATTTCTTTATAAACGGGAATCAAAGATTTCAGACCTTCGGCGGAAACTTCCGCATCCGTTTTTACGTTTTCTTTTTCTTTAACTCTGTCAAGTTCTTCTTCAAATTTGCTTCTTTCAATGTCCCAGGCAACCGACCCGAACATTGTTAAAAATCTTCTGTAGCTGTCATAGCAGAATCTTTCGTTATTTGTAAGATTTATCATGCCCTGAAGTGTTTCATCGTTTAAACCTAAGTTTAAAATGGTTTCCATCATCCCCGGCATTGAAAGTTTTGCGCCCGATCTGACGGATACCAGAAGCGGGTTTTCTTTGCATCCGAATTTTTTACCCGTTTGATTTTCAACGTCTTTTAATAATGTTTTAACCTCATCCATTAAACCTTCGGGCATTTTGTTCCCGTTATTAATATATTCCATGCAGGTTTCCGTTGTAATGGTGAGCCCGGGGGGAACGGGAAGACCCGCATTGGTCATTTCCGCAAGGTTGGCGCCTTTTCCGCCCAATAAATCACGCATATCAGCGTTGCCTTCTCTAAAAAGCCAGACTCGTTTGTTATCTGTCATTTAATTTTCTCCTTATCGTTTCTGCCGTGGTTGCCAAGCAATAATCCCAACAACACCCTTGTTATTTTAACTTTTGAAATCAGACAAAAGTTATGACAATTCTATCATAAAAATATACATATACACAAGATTTCAATCGTATCTTTATTTTTGATTTTATTATATGATTTTTATTGTAGTTTTAAGGTAATTAATATGTGCATGTTTATTTTGGATAATCCTTTTATTTCGGAACTTTTATATTCAACGGTCAATAAAAATTCTTATCCCGTTCTGGATACTCCTCTGGTGTCGGGAAAGGTTTCAAACCCCCTTAATTCTTGTATTGCTTCCGAATTGTTAAATAAAATTAATAATCCGAAAATTTATACAAATTCGGAAAATTCCATTAACTGGATATTAAGTAATCTGACCGGTACAAATCTGCCCGATATGATTTCTTTATTTAAGGATAAAGCACGATTCAGAGAGCTTTTAAAAAAGATTTATCCCGATTTTTATTTTAAAAAAATTTCATATAACGAGCTTGATAAATTAAATGCCGATGAATTTAAGTATCCGATTGTAATTAAACCCTCCGTCGGTTTTTTAAGCTTCGGCGTATACACGGTTTATGAAAAAAAAGAGCTTGATATTGTCGTTAATAAAATCAAATCGGAAATGGAAAAAGTTAAGGAAACATTCCCGAAAGAAGTTTTAAATTCTGATAATTTTATTATTGAGGAATTTATAAAAGGCGATGAATATGCTCTTGATGTTTATTATGACGATAATTCAAACCCTGTCATACTTAATGTTTTTAAACATCCATTTGCCGATAAATATGACGTTTCGGACAGAATGTATATTACAAGCGCTTCCATAATCAAAGAAAATTATTCGGGATTTTACGATCTGCTTAAAAAAATCGGCGAAGTTTCCAATTTAAAAAATTTCCCGATGCATATAGAATTAAGACTCGATAACGACAAAATTATCCCGATAGAAGTTAATCCTTTGCGGTTTGCGGGCTGGTGCACGACAGATCTTGCATATTATGCATATAATATCAATGTTTATGAATATTTTATGAACAATAAAATTCCGGATTGGAACAAAATATATAATAATGACCCTTCTTCCGTTTATGCTTTTGTTATGGCGGAAGTTCCCCTTGATGTCAATAAAAATGATATAATATCATTTGATATTGAATCGTTTAAAAAAGATACAAATGCCGAAATATTAAATGTAAGAGAATTTGATTATTCGACAAAACCCATGTTTTGCGTTCTGTTTATAAAGCAAAACAATTTTGATTCAATCAGGCACATTTTAAAACTGGATGTAAAAAAATATATAAAACTGAAACAAGAATATGCAATTTAAAAAAGAATTTGATATAGACAGAGAATTTTTTACGGAAAAACCGAAAGTGCACCTTAAAAGAAAGCTTGCGCTTAAAGTTTTTTTGTTTGTTTTGTTTATAACGTTTGCTCTTCTTTGCTATTTTGCTTTTTCATACAGCTTTAATCCCGGGTTTAAATCTGCCGATGTAAACGGCGAAACGGTAAGTCTTAAAGATGCGCAGAGCTTTTTCTTTGATGCCGTAAGATATTATGATGACGGAAACTATGAAAAGGCGCTTGAATACTTTAACAAACAGATTGAAATCGTGGATGATCCGGATGCATATTCTTATATTGCAAAAATTTATCTTGAAGAAAATAATACCGCTCTTGCGATTGAATATTTTAAAAAAGCATTGCAATTCAAGCCCGATATGTTTGATGCCAACTATGAGCTCGGAAAAATTTATTATTCTTTGAACGATTTTAAAAACGCATCTAAATATTTGACTCTTGCAAGCTCGGAGAGAATAGACAATGTTGAAGTTCTCTCGCTGACTGCCGAATCATACAGACAATCGGGGCGCGCCGATGATGCGGTTAAACTGTTTGAAAAAATTCTTGAAATAGAACCTACAAGCGCTTTTGCAAATATTAAAACCGGAGAGATATATTTCCAAAGGCTTCAATACAAAAAGGCGAGCCGGTATTTTGAAGATGCTCTCTTTGTTTCCTATAACGAGGAGGCGGCAATGATGCTTGCAAAATGCTATTTTGAGCTCGGGAGCCTTGATGAAGCGATTTCGATTGCAAATGATATCTTGGTACAAAACAAAGATAATAAACAGGCGCAATCTCTAAAGCGCGCCGCAGAATATAAAAAAGGGCTTTCACAGGCGCAAGGCGAAAAAATTGCACAAACGGAAGAAAAAAATGATGTTCAAAATGAACAAATAAATGTCCCTGACCCAAATATCGTAAAAGCATACGTAAAAGAAATAGAGATGTCGATTAAACTTAATTGGACGCCGCCCGTCGGGTCCAACCTGAAAAAAGCGACCGTTAAATTTACCGTAAACAAAGAAGGCGAACTTGTTTCAAATGTCATATATTTATCAAGCGGACTTATGGAGTTTGATAAATCGGTGCTGGATGCAATCGAAATGTCAAAACCTTTTCCGCCTCTGCCCGACAGTTTGAACAGAGATACTTTGGATATAATTTTTACTTTTGATTACAATGTGAATCCCTAATATTACCCGATCGGGTTATATATTTTTATTCGGAAATATAGTTTTATATTCTTGTAGATGCTGTACGAGGCTATAAAAAATTGAACAATGAAAACAATGAGATTAAAATCTCGCTGGTTGAAGATTGTCTTTTAACCAGAATTTCTCTTAAACACTCTCTGTCGCTCATTAAAAATTTAAAAATAGTAAGCGATTTTGACAATGCGGAAGACTGCATAAATTCTTTAAAAAAACATCCCGTGAATGTCATATTGATGGATTTGGATTTATTCGGCATGAACGGCATAGAAGCAACCTCTTTAATTAAGAAAAATTTTCCCGATATTAAAGTTGTAATTTTAACTCTTTTCAATACCAAAGATATTTTTACGGCAAGTATGTTTTCTGGCGCAAACGGTTTTGTTGTTAAAAATGTTCCGATTGAAAAACTGGTTCAGATTATAAGAAGCGTTTATTTTGGTGCATATTGGTTTGACCCTCTCTTTTTATCGGCGCACAAGGAAGTTTTCCCCAAGCCCGATTCTTTTGATTTAAGACACCTTTATAATAAGAAAAAATCTTCTTATGACCTTACGGTAAGGGAACTTGAAGTTTTGAAACTTGTGGTTGAAGGCAAATCAAATACCGAAATTGCAAAAGAAATGATTGTAAGTACAAATACCGCAAAAGCACATGTAGGAAACATTTTAAACAAAATGCATGTAACGGACAGAGTCCAGGCGGCAGTTAAAGCGGTTAAAGCTAATATAATTTAATTATTCTTTTATCTGACTTCGTTTTATAATGTTGTTATGAACGACAAAATTATTATAAAAGGTGCAAGACAGCATAATTTAAAGGATGTTTCGCTTGAGCTTCCCAAAGATAAGCTTATTGTTTTTACCGGCGTGTCGGGGTCCGGGAAAAGTTCTCTTGCGTTTGATACCATTTTTGCGGAAGGACAAAGAAGATATGTTGAAAGCCTTTCTGCGTACGCAAGACAGTTTCTGGGGCAAATGGACAAACCCGACGTGGATTCAATCGACGGGCTTTCGCCTGCCATATCAATTGATCAAAAATCGACTTCAAACAACCCCAGATCAACGGTCGGAACAATAACGGAAATATACGATTATTTAAGGCTTTTATATTCCCGTGCGGGAATTCCTCATTGCCCCGAATGCGGCAGAGAAATTGCGCCGCAGACCATAGATGAAATCGTATCAAAAATAACTTCGCTTGATGAAGGAACAAAAATTCAAATTATCTCTCCCGTTGTAAGGGGCAAAAAAGGAGAATTTCAAAATATATTCTCTGCCCTGAAGCAGGAAGGATTTGTAAGAGTCAGAGTGGATGGCAATGTCTATAACCTTGATGAAGATGAAATTGAAGTCGAAAAGACAAAAAAACACGATATTGATGTCGTAATAGACAGAATTGTCGTTAATCCCTCTTCTTATTCAAGAATATTTGACAGTGTCCAAACGGCATTAATGAGATCGGAAGGGCTTGTTGCCGTTGATATAATAGGGGGTGAAGAAAAATTATACTCGGAAAAATTAAATTGCCCCAATTGCAATTTAAGTTTCGAAGAACTCTCTCCGAGATTATTCAGTTTTAATGCTCCTTACGGTGCATGTAAGGTATGTAACGGGCTTGGCGCTCATTATGAAGTAACATACGATCTTGTTGTCCCCGATGATACAAAATCAATAAAAGAAGGTGCGATTTACCCTTGGCACAGGACGGGAAACAAATATTATCAGGATGTTTTAAATTCCGTTTGCGAACACTACGGGATTGACCCCGATAAGCCCTTTAAAAGCCTTACGCCCGCCCAAAAGGGAATAATATTATACGGTAACGATAATGAAATAATTAAAATGCGCTACCCCGATTTCGGAACAAAAAACGTAAGAGTGCATTATCATCCCTATATGGGTGTTATTCCTTATATGATGAAGAAATTTGAACAATCCGATTCCGATATAATAAGGGCGGAAATTCAAAAATATATGGGCGAAATCGAATGTAAAGCATGCCATGGCGCAAGATTAAACCCGTTTGTATTGTCCGTTACGATTAACAATAAAAATATTGATGAATTTTGCTCAATGTCAATTTCCGATGAGTATCAATTTATAGAAGAACTTTATTTATCACTGGATGATTTCAAGCTCCAAATCGTAAGGCAGGTGCTTGATGAGATAAGAGCAAGGTTGAAATTTATGATTGATGTCGGGCTTTCATATCTTACCTTAAAAAGAAAAGCTTCAACTTTATCGGGCGGTGAATCTCAGAGAATACGCCTTGCAACCCAAATAGGAAGCGGATTATCGGGCGTCTTATATGTATTGGATGAACCATCTATCGGGCTTCATCAGCGGGATAATTCCATGCTGATTAAAACTCTTTTCAGATTGAGAAATTTGGGAAATACTCTTATAGTGGTTGAACACGACGAAGACACGATAAGGAGCGCTGACTATATAGTCGATATCGGTCCTAAAGCGGGCGTAAACGGCGGGGATATAATTGCCGAAGGTTCTCTTAAAGATATTGTAAATGCAAAAAATTCAATAACGGGCGACTATCTTTCCGGCAGATGCGAAATTCCCGTTCCGAAAGAATCGAGGCTGGGTAACGGCAATTATCTTGAAATTAAAAATGCACACAGAAATAACTTAAAAAATATTGATGTAAATATTCCGTTAGGTAAAATTGTTGCCGTTACGGGCGTTTCGGGGTCGGGTAAATCGACTCTCGTTAATGATGTTTTATATGAATATGCTCTGCACAAACTGAGAGGCAACCGCCCCAAACCGTTAGGGGTTGACGAGATAAAAGGATTTGAAAATATTGATAAAGTTGTTATGGTTGATCAATCTCCGATTGGAAGAACCCCGAGGTCCAATCCCGCAACATATACCGAATTATTTAACCATATAAGAGATTTGTTCGCCCAAACAAACGAAGCTAAGATAAGGGGATATAAACAAGGCAGATTCAGTTTTAACGTAAAAGGCGGCAGGTGCGAAAAATGCAAAGGCGACGGCGTTTTAAAAATTGAGATGAATTTTTTATCCGATGTTTACGTTAAGTGTGATGTTTGCAAGGGAAAAAGATATAACTCGGAAA
>DVJH01000079.1 GCA_018710795.1 Candidatus Galligastranaerophilus gallistercoris
CACGAAAGACATTTATATAAGCCTTTTAAAAGGCTTTATATTCGGCGGAATCATAGCAACGGTATGCGCCACCGTCGGATACGAAACCGAAGGCGGGGCAAGAAACGTAGGCGATTCGACAACAAGATCCGCCATACTTTGCACCGTATACCTTCTGCTTGCAGACCTTCTTATCGGCTTTTTATTTTACGCTTCAAACTATTAAATCTTTTCAATGATTAAATCCAAAAGCGCTTTGATTTTATCGGAAGCATTTTTACCCGCTTCAATAACCTCAAGATGATTTAATTTGTTTTTAAATACTCCGGATGCATAATTTGAAATAAGGCTTATACCCAGAACCCTCATTTTAAGCCAATTTGCAACAATTGCCTCCGGCACCGTAGACATTCCGACAACATCGGCACCCATTAATTTAAGCATATTGACTTCTGCCGGAGTTTCATAAGAAGGACCGGTTGTTGCCGCATAAACACCTTCTTTAATGTCAATATTAAGCTCTCTTGCCGCTTCAAGCGCGATTTTTCTTAATTGAAAAGAATAAACTTCGCTCATATCGGGAAATCTTTCCCCTTCGTCATCATCGTTTTTTCCTATAAGCGGGTTTGTTCCCGTAAGATTAATATGGTCGCTGATTAACATCAGCTCGCCCGGATGATGATACAAATCGAGCGCACCTGCCGCATTTGTAATAATTATGTCTTTTACGCCCAATTTTTTAAAAACTCTGACGGGGAAAGTAATTGATTTCATCGGATAGCCTTCGTAAAAATGAAACCGCCCCTGCATTATAACAACTTTTTTGTTCTTAATTACGCCGAAAAATAAAGAGCCCTTATGACCTTTAACGCTTGAAGGCATAAACCCTTCAATCTCGCCATAGGGGATTTCGATTCCGTCCAAACCCTTTGTATAATCTCCAAGCCCCGAACCCAAAATAACGGCAATTTCAGGCTCAAAACCGCGCGTCTTTTCCCTGATAAAATTAAGGGTGTTGTCCAAGGCAAAAATCCTTATAAAACTAGCCTACTAAACCGCTGTCGTCCGATTCCGATGCTTTAACCATAATTGCATGCTGAACGGGTTTTTCTTTTTTGATATTAACGTCATAAGATGTTTCAAAATCATATCCGAAATCATCTTTGTTTTTCTTAATCTGTGATTCATCAACAAGTCTTTTTGCAATTTCAATTAATTCATATACGAGTTGATATCTGTTTTCCGTTTTTTCGTTTAAATCCCAAGCGATTTTTGTAATTTGGTTCATCTTTAAATTTCTCCTTTACATAATATACAATGAGATAACTTATCTTGCAAGGGGATTTTAGATATAAAAAATTAAACCGTTTAATCGAAATGTAACAAAATGTTACAAAAAGGCAATTATTTTAAACACATATACTTTATATATACAAAAGAGAGATGAAAAGAGGATGCCATGACAGAATTGTCGGGAAAATTCGATTACAACGGATTAAAAAACATACTGAGAGAAAAAGGAATCTTAAACAAAGACTTAAATAAAGCAATAAGACAAGTCGAATCCGATAATAATATCGACAGCATAAAAGATGCCGATGAAAAACAAAAAATGGTAATTTCAGACAGCATATGGAATTTCACCAATCCCGCCTCACTGTCAACAAAACCGGAATATCTCGACGAAGAAAACCCGTTCGGAAACGTATGGGCAAAAATGCAGACCGCAGGAACAAACAGCGCTCAAGACAGCACTTTTAGCGGTTACAACGGAGCCTTAAACAACGAATTTACGTTCAACCTTGCAGATAATAAAATCATAGGCGACGGCACAAATTTAATGGATATGCCCGAACCCTTATACGATATAGATGAATACGAAGCGGTAGACTACGAAGAATTTTACAATTTCGGCGATGAAACGGAAGAAACCGAAAAAACGGAAGAAAAAGACGAATCAAAAGACAAAGCCGATGAAGAAGAAAAACTTGACCTGAACGCCTTTGAAACAAAATACGGCGGGCAGTTTGCATCTTCGGGGGTAACCGATACGCAAAAACAGGAAGCAATGAAAAATATCTTTAATAAACTTGATGTAAATTCAAGCGGATATTTGGAACAAAGCGAACTTGCGGGAGCTTTTTATTCTTCGGCGTTAAGTAAGGATAAAAAGGATACAACAATTGAAAGTGCGCCTCTTGAAGGCGACAATCTCTTAGGTGGGGAAATGATGGAAATGGATATGTCAAACGATTCATTCAGCGCACAATAAAAGCGCAATATGAACAAGGACCAAAAAGACGCCGAAATTTTCGGCGTCTTTCTTTTTAAATCGGCTTATTCTATTCTTTGGGAACGGAAAATTTTGTTCCGCATTTAATACAATATACCTGCTGTCCGTCCGATGAAGGATCCACATCGCAAAATCCGGGGATTTTAACTTCTCCGTCTTCGGTTTTATTTGCTTTGTATTTTGCGCTGCAATGCGGGCAGCATACGCTTAAAGTATCGTCTTGATTGTGAACGAGTTTCCCTTCCTGAGCATTTTGGTCAGAATTTACATCCGCATTATTAATGCAATCATCAACCTTGCCTAAAATTCTCGGAAGTTCGATTCCTGCCTGCCCCGCCAAATCATGCATGGCGGGAAGCGCCTTAATTAATTCTTTCATAAAATTAGCCGTGGTAGAACCGTTCCCGCTGCCTGCGCCGCCGTCCCAAACGGTAATCTTATCGAATTTAATATTTTTGATTGCTTCAACCTGTTTGCCTACAATATCTTCGATTTTTTCAATCATTAAGAAACTTGTTGCGACTTCGGGTTTATTGTTTGAAATGGCAACTAGTTTATCGTAACCTGCGGCTTTTGCTTCCAAAACGGCTTTGACACCTTCGGCTTCGGCAAAATATTTTGCTCTGATGGCGTCTGCCTCACCGTTTGCGATTCTTCTCAATCTTTCGGCTTCTGCATCCGCTTCAACCTGAATTTTTAATTTTTCAACTTCCTGTTCCGCAAGTTCTTCTTTTTTAAGCCTTGCTTCTTCCTGTTCTTTTTGTGCAATTAAAATATCACGTTCCGCATTTGCTTTTGCAACTTCACCGAGTTTCAGAGCTTCCGCCTGTTTTACGGCTAATGTAGCGTTGTATTCGGCTATATTCGCCTTTGAAATGTTTTCGCCTTCAACCGCCTGGGCTTCAAGTTGTGCGGTTTGAACCCTTTTTTCTCTTTCGGCGTTTGCCTGACCGATTGTTGTTTGTGCAATTTGATTTGCAACCTGAACTTCTTTTTCTCTGTTTTGGTCAGCCTCACCTATTGCACCGAGTTTTTCCTGTTGAGCAACTTCGACTTTTGCTTTGTTTATAGCTTCTGCAGCGGCTCTTTTACCGATAGCGTCAATATATCCCGATTCATCGGTAATATCTCTTATGTTAACGTTAATAACGCTTAAACCTAATTTGTTTAATTCCGCATCAACGTTAATGTTAATTTGTTCTAAGAATTTTTCTCTGTCCTGGTTAATTTCTTCAATTGATAACGTTGCGATAACGAGCCTCAATTGTCCTAAAATAATATCGCTTGCCATTGAAATAATTGTTTGTTTGTTTGAATTTAAAAGCCTTTCTGCGGCATTTTGCATAATTTTAGGGTTCGTTGAAATTGCAAATGTAAACGTTGAAGGAACTGCAACTCTGATATTTCCTTTAGAAAGTGCACCTTTAAGGTCAATGTCGGTTGTCATGGGTTCCAATGACAACATTGAATAATCCTGAATTAAGGGCCAAACAAAAACGCCTCCGCCATGGACGCATTTTGCCGTGCCGCTTCCCTGAACTTTACCGTATACAACTATTACCTTGTTTGAGGGGCATCTTTTATATCTGCTTGCGGCAAATGTAATTGCGCCCAGAACAAGGATAATAAAAAGCATACTTGCGCCTGTAAGTAATTCCATAATTTTCTCCTTTTACTCCTTTATTTGTTCTAATTCGTAATTTATCACTTTTAAATTTAACAATTCATACATATAATGTTCAAACGCCGTTTTGGCGCATACATTAAGTTTTTGCTCAAAAGTATTTTTATCAACCGTTTCTTCAAGATTTAAAACGTACAGAATAACAAGCTTTATATAATTATCAAGAAAATTCTTCTCGTCGCCCTTTGAATCGTATAATTTTAAAAATCTTGCTTTATCCATGCAGGAAAGTATTTTTTTATCTTCCGAGATTTTATAATTAAATTCAACTTTAATATCAATATATTTAGAGCAAAGATTTTGAAAAAACATCTTTCTTTGTTCAAAAAGAATGTTTTCATTTTCAAATTTCGATTCTTTTATAATGTCTTCAAATCTTCCCTTCAAAGATACACATATATCGGAAGGCGTTTTTAAAATATCAATGGCTCTGGTTGTGATTCTGTTATAAAATACACCCCTGTCGCCTTTGTTCAAAACGGTAATGATGCCGTTCCAGGTGGAAAGATTATAAAGAATAACAATCCCGTTGTCTTTTGCTCTCTTGTATCCGAACATAACGGCAAGTGCCGAAATAATCAAAAACACAAAAAGCATATATGACACAAAGGGATTGTTTATAAAAAACATTTTTTATTCTTTCACAATATAAACATTATCGTTTTCAACTCTCGTTACTTTAATCAAATCGAAAACGTTTATTTCTACGTCCGAATCATTGTAAGCATCAATAACGGAAAGTTTTGAATTTAATTCAATTTCAATTTTGCCTGCACCTCTCGGGGCAAATTTTAAATATGCCTTTCCCGTTTTATCAACAAGCTCGTTTAAATCAACTTTCGGTGTGTGTTCAAGTTTTTTAAACACGGAAATAAGCCATGTAAAAAAGACCATACCCAAAATACCCGAAATCAGGGCAACAACCGCACTCATCTCAAGCCCGTATTTTAAATGGTCATATGCAAGCCAGCCCATCCAGCCCGAACACATAAAAAATGCGCTTATTCCTTCAACGGTAAATAATCCGAAAGAAGAATCACTGTCCGTTAAAGAAGTAAAATCAGCGCTTATTTCGGTTCCCGAATGAATGGGAAGCGCAGTTTTTATAACAAAAACAATCGTTCCTATAATCGCACAATACCAGTAAAATCCCGATAACACTTCCGAATCTATCATATGTAAACACCTTTATATTAATATTAACGGGAAAATTTTAATACATTTTTACGATTTTTAAATCATACAATCAATTGATAAGTTCAATTGCAATACAATTTCCATTTTAAAGGCGAATCATCAAACTCTATTAAAAGCTCTCTGTTTTTGCCTTCTTCAAGCCCTATGTTCCACATAATGCATAAGGGCTTCGGAATAATAATTGCGGGGGTATTTCCCAATTTTTGAAATTTTTTTTCTTCAAGCGCTATCACATCTTTTTTCAATATTAAAATATATACTTCTCCGGTAATTTCCTGAATAAGTTTGTATTTTATATCTTTATAATTGAAGCCCAAAAATTCAAACACTTCGCTTGGTATCGGAAGAGCAAGACTGTTACCTATTTGACGTACTTTGCGCTTAAGAGCCATTTAAAAAACCTGTTTACAGAGTATGAAATAATGTAACAATTATTAGTTATTTTTTAACTAACATGTTGACTATATTTCAACTAACGTATACTATAAGAAAGTACTTACGCACTGTTTTCATATTAGCAGGGTTAAGACGGTATATCAAGCATTAGTTAAGAAAGGAATTTTTGCTTATTTATTTTAAATCTTACGGTTTTATATTTCAAAACCGGCGTTTTAATCCTGCTTTTTTTTGAAAGATAAAAATGTATACGGAAGAAAAAGACTGCAAACCAATACAAAAAGAAAGAGAAAATAAACATCATTCGGCAGATTTTAACTGCGGTGAATGCAACCAAACGGACTGCATATACTGGCTTTTATATAACGGTTATTTAAGTGAAGAAAACATTCGGGAACGATAAATTGTTTATTGTATAATTCTTTTATGCAAAACGATGAATTTTTATCTATCGGAAAAATAATAAATTTTCACGGCATAAAAGGCGAAGCAAAAATCGGTTATTCGAATAAAAATCTTATTTCTTCGCTTAAATTCTGCTACGTTGAAAAAAACCGCGAAAAATCCAAACTTGAAATAACTTCAATCAGGTTTCATAAAAATTTTGCAATAATAAAATTTAAAGAAATAAATTCCATAAACGAATTATTGGAATTTAAAGGGAAAAACATCTTCTTATCCAAAGCGGAAATAGAAAATAACCTTGATAAAAACGAATTTTTAATAGACGACCTCATAGGCATGAAAGTTTTTGACAACAAAGAAGACTACATAGGCGAAGTTATTGAAATTAAAGAAACGCTTGCAAACGATATTCTTTGCATAAAAACGCCCGATGAAAACAAAGAACCGGTTATGATTCCTTTTGTAAAAGAATTGGTTCCCGTTGTGGACATCAAAACAAAAAAAATCATAATAAAACCGATTGAGGGCCTTATATGAGATTTGACGTCCTTACATTGTTTGATGACATAATAAAAAATTATTGTTCTTATTCAATAATAAAAAGAGCCATTCAAAAAGGAATAATTGAGGTTAACACGGTTAACTTCAGAGATTTTACCCATGACAAACACAAAAAAGTGGATGACACTCCCTACGGCGGAACATCCGGTATGGTTTTAATGGCGCCGCCCATTTTTGAAGCGTATGAATCAATCGAAAAAACGGATGACTTTGAATTTATAATGCTAACTCCGCAGGGCGAAAAATTCAACCATAAAATGAGCGTTGAATTGTCAAAAAAGAAACAGTTAATTCTTCTTTGCGGAAGATACGAAGGATTTGACGAAAGAATAAGACTCGGCTTAAAACCGAAAGAAATATCAATCGGCGATTTTATTTTAACGGGCGGCGAGCTTGGAGCACTATGTATAATCGACAGCGTATCAAGGCAAATTGAAGGAGTTTTGAATAAAAAAGAATCTTCTCTGAATGACAGTTTCTCCGATGAACTTTCAGGAATGCTTGAACACCCGCAATATACAAAACCGAGAGAATATCGGGGAATGAAGGTTCCCGAAGTTTTATTAAACGGAAATCATCTTGAGATTGAAAATTTTAAAAAAGAACAAAGACTGATTAGAACAAAAATAAGGTGCCCCGACCTTTTAGGCTGATTTGTTACATATTTGCATTTTTGCCCCGATTTTATAAAATCTATAAAAAAAGGGGATTTAATGCATTTTAAAATACTGACGTTGATACTTTCGGTTACTCTTACAATTTCTCCCTCCTTTGCAATCGGGGGTTATAAATATTCTGACGGCGGCATTTTTTATACAGGCGTGTCGTTTCCCGTTGATGCGGCAAAAATTAAAGACGAAAAAATTGAAAATATAGTAAATACCGTTGATATTAAAGATACAAACAACTTAATGCATGCAAATTACAAAAGCGATTTTTTGAATAAAGAAAATTTTGATTTTGCCCCGAATAAAACAAAAGAAGAATATTTAAAAAAGCCGCAAAAATTAAAAACCGGCATATCATACACGGATAATATTCTCGGGTTTGTGGAAACGGGCGACGGAAGCATACAAAGAGCCGCAAAGAACGGAAACATCAAAAAAATACACTACATAGATAAAAAAACGATAAAAGTGTATGTTCCTTTTTTTATACCGATTAGAGTTACAAGACATTTAACGATAGTTCACGGAGAATAAGATGAAAAAGAATTTCAATTTACCGTTAATAGTTTTACTTACAATGTTTATTCAAATTCCCGCAAGCGCAATGGGTCTGTTTTATACAAATGCAACATATCCGGTTACGGCAACGGGAAATGAAATAACGGATTTTTCTTCGCTGAAATGCGGAACTTCAAAAACAACAAACGTCCTTTTTCTCTTTGAAACGGGCGATGCAAGCATAGATAAAGCGGCAAAAGAAGCGGGCATTACAAAAATTACCCATATAGACGTAAACGAGAAATCCGTCTTTATTTTCTGGAGAAGATTAACCGTTACCGTTTGGGGAGAATAAAGCTAGCTGAAAAAATGCCCTCTTTTTGAATCAAGAGTAATCGAATCAAATGAATACAAAGCCGCAGGGCGCTTTGAACCTGCTTTTGAAAATTCGTTCAATTCGATTAAGATGTTTGAAGCAAGCATTTTCTTTCTGAAATTTCTTTTATCAAGCTCTTTTTTCAAAATCAGTTCATAAGATTTTTGAAGCTCGGTTAAGGTAAATTTTTTAGGCAGAAGCTGGAATGCAATCGGGCACAATTCCAATCTTTCTCTTGTTCTTTTAAGCGAATATTCGATAATTTCTTTATGGTCAAATGCCAGAGGCGGCAACTTTTCAACGCTGTACCAGCCGATTTCCGATGCCTGAGATTCATCCGTTATTTTAACGTCCAGATCCTCCGCTCTTAAAAGCGCAAAATAAGCACAGGTGATAACCCTGGTATTAGGGTATCTTAAAGGGTCGCCGAATGTATACAGCTGTTCGAGGTAAATATTTTGAACGTTGGTTTTTTCTTTTAATACACGAAGTGCGGCATCGTCAAGGTTTTCGGATAACCTTATAAAACCGCCGGGGATTGACCACCTGCCCCTGAAAGGTTCATTTATCCTTTTTAACAAAAGAACCTTGAGCTTATTTTTTATAATGGTCAAAATAACCACGTCAACCGTGATTTCGTGTGTTTTTGTTTCCGTAAAAGTTCTGTTTGCACCCATATAATAATCGTAAAACAAACAAATATATTGTCAAAACGGCTGCTATAAATGTTGTATTTTGAGCATTTTTCATTACCCGAATAAAACAAAAATGATAATATATTTTTGCTATGCATAGAATTTTAACAACACTTTTTTTAATTGCCGCAACAGTAATGCCTTCTTTTGCAATTGAAGAGATTCAGGCAGGCGATGTTTTAAATCTGGATAAGTGCATTGAAATAGCACTCAGAAATTCACCCTATATAAGCAAAGCAAAAGCTAACATAAGATATTCAAAAGCAAATCTGGGGCAATCAAAATCTGCCTGGGTGCCTTCGATTTCCGCAGGCGCAGGATTTAGCGGCTCGCATTCAAGAGTGGGAAGAAATAACAGAGACAATAACTACTTCTCGGCAGACGCCATGATAAGCCAGCTTATTTATGATTTCGGAAAAACAAACGCAAGCATAGGCATTCAAAAGTTTAATACCCTTGCAAGCGAATATGAACTCGAACAAACAATTCTTGAAACCATTCTTGCCGTAAAAGAAGCATATTTTAACGTTCTTGCCGCAAAAGCAAACAAAGATATACAGATTCAAAACGTTGAAATTAACGAAAGACAATACGATATGATTAAGTCGTATTATGATGAAGGGATAAGATCAAGAATAGATTTCGTAAATGCCGACGTTAACCTCTCAAATGCAAAAATAGATATGTTAAGCGCACAGGACAGATACTGTGATGCCATGGTTCAATTAAACCAATCTTTATATATAACAAACAATCCCGATTACTCGATTGCGCCGGTTGAACAATTCAATACGGATGAAATGACGCCCGTAACACATATTCACAGCCACACAACTTTTCATGACCACGAAAAACTTCAAAACGACGAGGAAGAAGAAATCACTCTTGAAGGCATAATAAAAGAGAACGAAATCGTAAAAGAGCATAAATTGAACATTTTTGATAAAACATTTGATGAAGTTTTAGACATTGCAAAAGAAAACCGCCCCGACCTTAAAACATACATAGCAACCAAAAATTCAATGCAGGAAATGCTTAAATACACAAAAAGACAATGGTTCCCGGAAATCAGCGCAAACGGCGGATATAATTATATGAGAAATGACGGCACAAACACAAATTCCTTTTCATACGGCGCCGATTTATCGTTCCCGATGATTAATCCCCTAAGCATTAAATATCAGATAGACGCCGCCAATGCACAATTAGACAGCGCAAACGAAGATATAAGATTAATATATCAAAATATTTATTATGACGTGCAGCTTGCTTTATGCGAAACAAAAATATTGGAAAACCAGATTCCTCTGGTATATAACAGAATTACTCAGGCTAAAGAAAACTTTGAGCTTGCAAACGGAAGATACCTTGAAGGCATAGGAAACTACATTGAACTGCAAGATGCAAGAAGCGCATATTTAAGCGCACAGCAGGAATACGTAAATACGGTATACCAGTATAATCTTGCGCGTGCAAACCTTGAATTCGTAATGGGGGTAAAATGAAGAAAAAAATTATATTAATAATTGCGGCATTAATTATGGCGGCATTATTATTCTTAATCGGGAAAAAAATATTCTCTTCAAATGATGAATATATAACCGCTCCCTTAAGACGCGCAACAATTACAAAAATAATAGAAGCCTCGGGCACGATTAACCCGGTTCAAACGGCAACGGTCGGTGCGCAGGTTTCGGGAAAAATAACGGGAGTATACGTTGATTTTAATTCCCCCGTAACAAAAGGTCAGCTTCTTGCCGAAATCGACACCTCATTATTTCAGGCAAGCGTTGATCAGCAGCGGGCAAGCATTGAAAATTCAAAAGCACAATTAAGAAGACTTGAAGCAACAACAAATTACGACAAATTAATGTATGAAAGATATAAAAATCTTTTAAAAAAAGGATACGTTTCAAAAGCGGAAGTTGACCAACTGGAAGCAACATATCTTGCGGACCTTGCCAACATTCAGGCACAAAAAGCGCAAATAAAACAAAGCGAAGCATCATTAAGAACCGCGGAATCAAATTTGGGATACACAAAAATAATCTCACCCGTTGACGGAGTTATTATTTCAAAAAACGTAGAAGTAGGTGAAACCGTTGCATCAAGCTTCCAAACTCCGGAATTATTCTCCGTTGCGGAAGACTTAACCGAAATGCAAATTGAAGCAAACGTTTCGGAAGCCGATATAGGAAACGTTTCTGTCGGACAGGAAGCGGATTATACTCTTGACGGATATCCGAACGAAGTATTTAAAGGGCACGTGGATCAGGTCAGATTATCCTCAACCAACACATCAAACGTCGTAACATATACGGTTGTAATTTCCGTCAGAAACGAAGATTTAAAATTAAAGCCCGGAATGACCGCAAATGTATCAATAACGGTTGATAAAAAAGAAAATATCCTGACCGCAATAAACCCCGCCCTGAAATTTACGCCTTTAGGAAAAGATGTTAAATATGACACACAGGGTATCTGGGTGTTAAAAAATAATAAACCCGTAAGAGTAGACATAGAAACGGGTGTTTACGACGATTCCAAAACCGAAATTATTACCGATAAATTAAAAGAAGGTGATATGGTAATAATAGGTAAAAAAGGCATGGAAACCTCAACCGCCAAAGGGATGAGACCGCCGAGGTTCTTATAATGTCAGTAATTAGAACGGAACATTTAATTAAAACATATAAAACGGGCGACACGGAGTTTAACGCTCTTGACGATGTGTCGCTCAACGTTGACTACGGAGAAATGGTTGCAATCATGGGACCGTCAGGGTCGGGTAAATCAACTTTTATGAATATGATAGGGTGTCTGGACAGACCCACATCGGGAGAATATTATCTTGATAACATTAACGTTAAAAATCTCAGCTCCGATGAACTTGCCGAAATAAGAAACTTAAAACTCGGTTTTGTTTTTCAGGGGTTTAACTTAATTTCAAAAACATCTGCCGTAGAAAACGTTGAACTGCCGATGATATATAAAGGCATAGATGAAATTTCAAGAAGAAAAAAAGCGCTTCAGGCGCTTAAAATCGTAGGTCTTGAAAAAAGAATACATCATTTCCCGAGCCAAATGTCCGGAGGTCAGCAGCAAAGAGTAGCAATAGCAAGAGCAATAGTAAACGATGCGCCGGTTATTCTGGCGGATGAACCGACGGGGAACCTTGACACCAAAACAAGCATCGATGTTATGAATTTTTTTGTCGAATTGAATGAAAAATATAAAAAAACAATCGTAATAGTAACCCATGAAGACGATATAGCGGAATTTTGCAAAAGAACCGTAAGGTTCAGAGACGGCAAAATCATATCGGATGAGGCCAACAAAAAATGATAGACTTTAAATCAACGTTTAAAATGGCGCTTGTGTCGCTCAAAACAAACAAAATGCGCTCATCCTTAACAAGTCTCGGGATTATTATAGGTGTCGGCGCAGTTATAGTCATGCTTGCAATAGGCTCAGGTGCCAGCACAAAAGTAACAAAAGATATGGAAGCTATGGGCTCTAACCTTTTAACCATCCGCTCAGCCGCCGCAAATCAATCGGGCGTAAGGCAGGGAATGGGAACAAGACCGAGTTTAACATTAAAAGATACTGCGGCAATCAGAAAATATGTAAGGGGCGTGGAAGCGGTTGCTCCCGTTTCAAACGGAAGCAAACAAATAGTATACGGCAATCAAAACTGGCAGACAACCGTATACGGCACAACGGCTTCTTATTTAACAATTAAAAACTATGAAATTTTAACGGGAAGAAATTTTACGAAAGAAGATATTAAAAACTCCAACAAAGTTGCAATCATAGGCGCAACCGTGGCATCGGAATTATTCGGAGATATGAATCCCGTCGGAAAAACAATAAGGGTGGACGGGGTGCCTTTTAGAATTGCGGGGCTTTTAAAAACAAAAGGTTCAACAGGTCCTTTTGATAACGACGATTTGGTTTTCATACCGATTACAACGGCGCAAAAAAAAGTTTTCGGCGTATATTTCCCGGGCACCGTAAATATGATTGTGGTAAAAGCCCAAAATTCGGAAGTTATGAACTATACGGAAGAAGATATCGACGAAATTCTCACCATTCGCCATAATATAGGAAAAAATCAGGAAAAAGATTTTGAAATAAGAAATTCTGCGGAATTTCAGGAAAGATTAAAATCAACGGTCAAAACATTTTCAATACTGTTGGGTTCAATTGCCTCGGTTTCGTTGCTGGTGGGCGGCATAGGAATTATGAACATTATGCTTGTATCGGTAACGGAGCGCACAAGGGAAATAGGAATAAGAATGGCAATCGGAGCAAGAGCATCGGATATCAGAAAACAATTTTTAATTGAAGCCTTAATGCTTGCGATAATAGGCGGTCTTATAGGTGTTGTTGCGGGAATAATAACCGCAAAAGCGGTAACGCTTTTTTCCGATTTAACAACCGAAATTTCGGCATTTTCAATAGTATTATCGCTGAGTTTTTCCGCCATAGTGGGCGTTGTTTTCGGATTTTATCCCGCATATAAAGCTTCTCTTTTAAATCCGATTGAGGCTCTGAGGTATGAATAATGCAAAATGAATATATATTCAGCGACTTTGACGGGACGATAACCAAATATGACGCCGTTCATAAATTTATAACAACATATTCAAAAGGCGATTGGACAATAGCGGAAAATCTGTGGCTTAAGGGCAAAATGACAACAAAAGAATGCCTTTCGGTTCAGATGAATATGATAAAAGATATAAAAAAATCCGATTTAAAAGATTTTCTGGATTCGATTGAAATTGACGAAACGTTTATTGAATTTTACAAGCTTGTAAAAAAATATGATAAGACCCTGATTATTTTAAGCGACGGATTTGACATTTTTATTGAAGGAGCTTTGAAAAAATATAATTTGGAAAATATAAATTTCTATTCAAACAAGCTTATTATTAAAGAAAATAAAGGATATCTGACCTTTGAAACGCAATATCCCTTTATGCAAAAAGACTGCCTTATAGGTTCCGGGAATTGCAAATGCGGCGTAGCCCGTAAATATTCAAAGAATTATACCTACATAGGAGACGGAATGTCCGACAGGTGCATTGCAAAAAAATCAAGCTTATTGTTTGCTAAAAAAAGTCTTGAAACTTTTTGCATTAAAGAAAATATTCCCTATTTCCCCTACAAAACATTTCAAGACATCATAGACGCACTTTTTAAGGAGAATTTAAATGCAGACAATGATGTCAAAATCTTTAACGGAAGATGAAATAAGAGAACTGGACAACAACTATTCTTCCTTCGGCGATACCGTTCATTATTCAAAAAACCCCAAAATCTTTTCCGAATGCCTCGGTTCTTTTATGTTTGATAAAAAACAAATTCCGTATTTAGACCTTCAAATGTGGTATGCAAGCTCAAATTTGGGCTACAGAAATAAAATCATAAATGACGCCGTCATAGATTGTATCAATTCAATGCCCCAGATTGCTTCAAAATTTTTGTTTGACCATAAGGTCTTGTTAACCGAATTAATCGCAAAAGCAAATATGGAAAGATTTAAAGAAAAGGGCAGAGTTCATTTTAACGTAGGCGGAGCTCAGGCAATAGAAGATGCAATAAAACTTGTAAGAAACTACACAAATAAAAATCTTATGTTTGCATATATGGGAAGCTACCACGGAAGAACAACGGGCGCAAGCGCCGTTACGTCAAGCTTCAGATACAGAGAAAATTTCGGACACTTCTGCGACAGGGCAAACTTTATTCCGTATCCCTACTGTTATCGCTGCCATTACAATAAAAATAAAGAAGACTGCAATTTATACTGCGTCAAAATGTTTGAAAAACTTTTTGAAAACGAATATAAGGGTCTGTATAATCCGAAAACAAAAAATTGCGAATTTTCGGCATTCATAATAGAGCCGATACAAGGAACGGGCGGATACATCATTCCTCCGAAAAATTATTTTGCGGAATTAAAAAAAGTTCTTGATAAATACAATATCCTGTTTATTGCGGATGAAATTCAGATGGGAATGTATCGAACGGGGAAATTATGGTCAATAGAACATTTTAACGTAATACCCGATATCATAACATTCGGCAAATCTTTAACAAACGGTCTTAACCCGCTGTCCGGGCTTTGGGCAAAAGAAAAATTGATTAACCCCGATATATGGGGCCCGGGGCGTACACATTCGACATATTCTTCAAACCCGATAGGAATGCGTGCGGGATATGAAGTTATGAATATATTTAAAAACAATAAAGAACATCTTGAAGATGAAATTAAAAGAAAAGGCGAAAAATTTTTATCCGGCTTAAATTATTTAATGAAGCGGTTTAAAACAATAGGAAACGTTGACGGACTCGGACTTGCATTAAGAATTGAGTGCACCGAAAACGACAGATTTACCCCGAATAAAAAACTGACCGATTTTTTAACGGAAGAAGGACTTAAGGGAAATCTTTCGTATAACGGCAAAAAATGCGGTCTTGTTTTAAACACGGGAGGATATTATAAAAACGTGTTAACCCTTGTCCCGTCAATTAATATAACCGATTCCGAAATAGAAATGGCAATTGAACTTTTGGCAGAATTATTTAAAAGGGGAGAAAAAAATGGATAGTCTTGATATCGAATTTATTCATCCCGATTGCGCCAAAAGCGCCGTTCTTTTATTCCACGGGCTTACGGGTTCCCCTTTTGAATTGAAAAAATATGCAAAAATTTTATATGACCACGGTTTTGACGTATACTGCCCGACGCTCCCGGGGCATATGGGGCACAGAATTGATATATATAATGTCAAATTCGAAGATTGGATTAATTTTGCCTGCGAAAAATACAGATGCCTGAGGGGGTATTACACAAATTTTTATACCGGAGGTCTTTGTCTGGGGGCACTGTTAGGGTTATATTTGGGCGAAAATTATAAGTCGATTACGGGGCTTATATGTCTTTGCGCCACATTATATCTTGACGGGACAAATATCCCGAAATACAATTTTCTTCTTCCTTTAGGGTTAAACACGATAATTAAACATTATTATACGTTTGCGGAAAAAGAACCTTACGGAATAAAAAACAAAATTACAAGAAAAAAAATCTCAAAACTTATGCACAAAAACACCGTTGCTCTTGATAATTATCCCCTGAGTGCAATCGGCGAACTTTTAAAAACATCGAAAGCCGTAAGAAAAAATATATCAAATATAACCAATCCGATTTTAATCGTTCATTCAATCGAAGATGATTTCACCGGCATAAAAAGCGCCGATTTTATATACAACAACGTATCTTCAAAAACCAAAGAAAAAATAGTTTTAAATAACAGCTATCATCTTATTTTATATGATAACGAAAAAGAATACGTCTATGCAAAAACGCTTGATTTTCTTTTCGGATTGGAAAATGAAAAAAATTTCAGTGCGGCTTTAACTTCAAGAAAAAATAAAGAGGTATTATTCAAATGAAAATTTCGCTTTGTTTGTTTTTTATAATAAGTTTTATGTTTCTTTTGTCTTTTTTAATCGGCTGCATTTTTGTCTATAACAAAAACACCTCGATAAAATTAAAAAGTGCATATTCGGTTTTCCTTGCATTTTGTATGATGGTATATCTCATATCGGCGCTTGCGCTCGGATTAAATGCAATTTATCTGAAAGAAATAAATTATATACCCTATTTTGTATTTGCGCTGTTCCCCTTTATAATCGGATATTTTTCAAGCTACAAAAAATTAAAGTTTTATACTTTTTTGCAAATATTGATTATTCTCTCAGGGTGCATTCAATCATTTATTACGTTGATTAACTATTGAGAACGCTTTTTATTTACAAGCGCAATAAAATCTTTTGCATAATTTGAAGGCACGGCAAACCCGATTCCGATATTTGATCTGTTGTTATCGGGGTTATAAATCGATTGGTTAATTCCTATGACTTCGCCGTCAAGGTTAATTAACGGTCCGCCCGAGCACCCGGGGTTAATGGCGGCATCGGTTTGAATTTTTTTTCTTTGATAATCGATTCTTGAAATTATCCCCGTGGTTAAAGTTCCTCTGAAACCAAAAGGATTTCCTATTGCAAGAACCCTCTGCCCGACTTTTATATTTTCTGAGTTTCCGAATTTTACCGTGGATAAAGGTTCTTTATTATCAATTTTTACAAGCGCCAAATCATTTTTATCTCTTAAAATGGCAATTACCCTTCCTTTATAATTTTTCCCCGATTGTGTCGTTACTTCAATATTTCTTGCCTTGTTTACCACATGAAGGCTTGTTAATATAACCCCGTCAGGGCTTATAACGCACCCGGTACCCGATGAAATTCCCTGCTCAAGGTCAGCTTCAATCGAAACAATGCTTGGAGAAATTTTTTCGTAAACGATTGTATAAGTATTGTCGTTTTCAAACCCGTAAGCTTCAATAAAGGGGTTTTGTGAAAAAAATGTTACAAAAAGTATAAAAACAGGCAATAATAAAGGAATTTTTGTTTTTATCATGTTGTGTGAAGCTCCTAGTTACGGACAAAGGGAATTAAATCATCAAGCATTACGGATTTCATTGCTCCCATAGGTTATATGTGATATAATTCACATAGCTTTTATGAAAGGAAGAAAAATGAGAAGTTTAGAAGTTTTTAAAAGACATTTAAGAGAAAAAAGAGCGGTTAAAATTATTTCAGGTATCAACAACTATGATTTGACATCCGTCGCAAGCGTTTGCCGCGCGGCTCAAATCGGCTTGGCAAGTGCAGTTGACGTTGCCTGCAGCGAAGAAGTAATTAAAACGGCAAAAGAAAATACAAAATTGCCCGTATTTGTTTCTTCAACACAACCTTTTAACCTTAAAAAAGCTGTTAAGTGGGGAGCAGATGCTCTTGAAGTCGGCAATTTTGATGCATTATACGAACAGGGCGTAAATTTCGGCGCCGATGAAATCTATGACATTGCGCTTGAAACAATGAGCCTGACCGAAAAAGATAATATTTTCACCTGTGTTACAATCCCCGGGTGCATTTCAATCGAAGAACAGATTAAATTGGCTAAAAAACTTGAATTATTGGGCGTTGACCTCATTCAAACGGAAGGCGTTAAACCGATGAAAGCTTCAAAAGATTCATCCGCCAAAGATTTAATCACCGTTGCTCAGGCCACCATTGCAAATACAATGGAATTAGCCAAACATGTTTCAACCCCGATTATGACGGCTTCCGGAATTACGCCTCAAACAGCGCCTCTGGCATTTGCGGCAGGTGCTTCGGCAGTCGGCGTAGGCTCTGCGGTTAATAAATTAAGAACCCAGATTGCAATGGCTCAAACGGTAAGAGAACTTGTAGGAACAATCGCTTACAAAGACGTTATCAAAAAAGAAGCAAAAAGCGAAATTTATACATATTCAATGTAATAAATATAAAATGTTAAAGACCGCATAAAATTTATGCGGTCTTTTTTAATTGTTTTTTTTAAAAAAGGGGCTTAATTTAAGCCCCTTTAATTTATACTTCAATATATTCTTTTAATCGTTTTGATCTGTTGGGGTGTCTTAATTTTCTTAAGGCTTTTGCCTCAATTTGTCTGATACGTTCTCTTGTAACGCCGAATAGCTGCCCCACTTCTTCAAGCGTTCTTTGTCTGCCGTCATCCATACCGAATCTTAAACGGAGAACATCTCTTTCTCTCGGGGATAAGCTGGATAAAACTTCCGCCAAATCTTCTCTTAAAAGTTCATGGGCAACGGTTTTAACGGGAGCATCCGCATCTTTGTCTTCAATAAAATCGCCCAGTCTTGAATCTTCTTCTTTACCGATAGGAGTTTCAAGGCTTAAGGGTTCCTGAGCAACTTTAATGATTTCTCTTAATTTATTGATTGAAATACCCATTTCTGCCGACAACTCTTCTTCGGTCGGTTTTCTTGCCAGCTCCTGAGCAAGTTTTCTTGTAACTTTTTTAAGTTTATTAATTGTTTCAACCATATGAACGGGGATTCTGATTGTTCTTGCCTGATCTGCAATTGCCCTTGTAATTGCCTGTCTTATCCACCAGGTTGCATACGTTGAAAATTTATAACCTCTTTCATGGTCAAATTTTTCTGCAGCTCTTATAAGTCCCAAATTCCCTTCCTGAATTAAATCCAAAAAGAGCATGCCTCTTCCTACGTATTTTTTTGCAATTGAAACAACAAGCCTTAAATTTGCCTGAACGAGTTTTCTTTTTGCAACGGCACCCTGATTTCCGCCCGCAACGATTTTTCTTGCAAGGTCAATTTCTTCATCGGCGGTTAAGAGTTTAATTCTGCCTATTTCTCTTAAATACATCCTGACGGGATCATCAATTGATATCCCTTTGGGCGCTTGAAGATCGTCTTCCTGTTCTTCGTCTTCTTCCGTTTTGTCATACAAAGATGATGAAATGGGCGAATCTATTCCTATAACGCCATGACTTCTTATGATATTTGAAATATTGTCCGTTTCAAGCGCATTAGATTCAAAAAACGTATCATCAAGTGCATCCGTCGCTTTATCAATTACCCCTATTGAGGAGTCTTGGTTTCTTTTTCTTGTCATTTACAAAAATTTCTCCATTCTTAATATTGTTTAACCTGTTCAATAATTTCTCTCGAAACTTTAATTTTTTCCTCTTCGGATATATCAGGCTGATTATACTTATTTTTAAGTTCTTCGATTTTTATTTTTTTGTTCAAATCTTTCAGTCTTTTAAAAATCTCAACTAATGAACAGGTGAAATCTTCGGAAGTTATATTTTCAAATTCCGACGAAGCAAACACCATATCGGATAATCGCTTCTGGATTTCGTTGTCATTATAAAACTTCAAAAAAAGTTTTTTTGCCACATCCGAAAAATTATGTTCACAGGATAGAATTTCCCTCAGTTCGCTTAATATAAGAGAATTTGTCTCCGTGCCGCAAACATAGTCTTTCGTTAATTCCAAAAAAGAGGAAACTTTGTCATGCTCTGAAGCCTGAAGCCCGAGCTCAATAAGACGGGATTCGATTGATTCGCATCTCAGTTTTAAATCTTCTTTTTGTTTATTTCTTCTGACAAAGGGAATAACATTTGTCGAAACAAAAGAAGTATCAGCATTTTGCAGGTATGAAACCTGTTTTTTCAATATCATCTCATCTACATCGATTTTATACGCCGTCGCTCTAATATAATCGGATAAAATAACGGGATTTTTAATTTCTTTCAAAATATCGGTTATTTGCTGTACCAAAATGCTTTTTTCCTGAGGCGTCGTATTTTTTGAATACTGCTTTGTAAGCTGTTCAAGTTCATAATCAAGAAGCAGGGGCGAATGTTTTATCTGTTCTTTATACTTATCCGCTCCGAATTCACGTATAAATTCATCCGGATCTTTACCCCCGAATTGTTCCACAACTCTTATCTCGCATACGTTTTGTTCATCCATATTGGCATAAGAAACATCACACTGCTTAATATCCCCGAGTCCCTTAAAAATTTCTTTTATTACTTCCGCACCCGATTTTGTCGCCTTTCTTCCCGCACCGTCGGCATCAAATGCAAGATATATTTTCCTTGACATCGTATATCTTGATAAAAGCTTGATATGCTGCGGGGTCAAAGCCGTTCCGCATGATGCCACGACATTTTTTACACCTGCATTTTGAGCCGATATTACATCAAAATACCCTTCCATAATGATAACGGAATCTTCTTCTCTTATGGCTTCTTTTGCGCTGTTTAAGCCGAATAAAACCGAGCTTTTATTATAAATAACGCTCTCCGGGGAATTTAAATATTTGGGGTTTTGTCCGTCGATTATTGCTCTTGCGCCGAAAGCAACAGGCTTTGAATTAACGTCAAATATCGGAATCATGATTCTGTTTTTAAATCTGTCTATATATTCTCCGTTTTTTTCGTATAATAGCCCTGCCTTATACATTTCATCGTTTGTATATCCCAATTGTTTCAAATGATTTTTAAGCGCAAAATTTGAATTTAATGAAAGCCCGAGGAAAAATTTTCCCGCCGCAACTTCATTTACCCCTCTTTTATTCAGATATTCAAGCGCTTTTTCATTATCAAGAAGGTTATTATGATAAAATTTCATAGCCTCATATACGGCTTCTTTTAATCTTGAAGTTTCTTCTTTTGAATCTTTATTGTTTTTGCCGTATCCGTCGGGAATTTCAATTCCGAGGTTTTGCGCCTGTTCTTTAATAACATCGACAAAGGACTGGTTATTTATCTTCATTAAAAAAGAAATAACATCTCCGCCTTCGTTGCATCCGAAACATTTAAAAATTTGCCTTGAAGGAGTAACCGTAAAAGAAGGGGTTTTTTCATTATGAAAAGGGCACAAACCCATAAAATTCCTTCCGCTTTTTTTGAGCACGACATATTTTGATATGACATCAACTATATCCAAACGGTTTTTTATTTCTTCAACTACTCCGGTATAATTGCTTTCGGTTGTACTCAAAACTTTCCTTACCTCAAATTTAATAAGGGTACTAATTCAAAAACATGCCCTTATAAGTTTTAACACCAATAAAACGGTTTTTGTATATTTTTAACAAAAAAACCTTTGAATTTTTACAAAATTTAACCGAAGAAAAATGTTTTTTTAAGAATTTTAAAGAAATTCAGTTGAAAGATAGATTTTGTGGCGCATTTATTGTATCTTAATAATATAAAATTTACTTTCGGGCTTAGGATGGAAAAGAAGACGTTGTCGGTAGAAGAAATCGTAAAATACGAAAATGAATTAAAAAAGGCACAGGATGACCCTTCAAAATTCTTCACCGAAATTTTAAGCCTATACGGCAAAACCGAATTAAGTAGCCTTCTTGGCTACTTTTTAGCTAATGCACAAGATTTAAAACTCATTCAGCTTGTAATAAAAGAAATAAACAATTTAAGAGACGAAAGAAACATTGACGATTTAATCGATTTTTTAATGACAAAAACGTTTAAAGACGAAAAAGACTCAAACGAAATCATCTATGCCAAAACGTTATGTATTAAAGCAATTTCAAATTTTAAAGATAAAAGATGCATCCCCGCACTTTTATATTGCCTTAACGATAAACACGCAAACTATAAAATGCGCCTTCAGGCAGCCGAGGCTCTCGGTAAAATCGGGGATAAAAATGCGGTTGAATCTTTAATAAATGTCGTGTCGGACGAAAACGAGAAATCGGTTTACGTAAGAGAATCCGCAGCGGTAGCACTCGGCATGATAGGGGATATGAGAGCAATTGACCCGTTTTTAACCATACTTGAAGCAAAGAAAAACTTTCTTGATAAATTTACTTTCTTAAAAGAAAGAGTAATTGAAGCTCTCGGAAAAATTAATTTCACAAACACCGACAGAGTTATCTCGGCATTTAAAAACGCACTCAAAGATGATTCGCCCCAGGTCAGAATTAATGCAATGGAATGCCTTATGAATTCGGGATACGAAAATGCATACGACCTTATAAAAGAAAAATTAAACGATAAAGACGAAGAAGTCATAAAAAACGCCGTTGTTGCAATGTATAATCTTAAAGGCAAAGAAGCATTGATTGAAATTTTAAAAGACGAAAATCTTCCCGATGCCGCAAAAAAAGAGGCAGATGAAATTTATGGAGAATACGAAGAAGAAGAATAAAAAAGGAATTATCCTCTTATCATCGGGGCTTGATTCTTATATATCGCTGTCAGAAGCAATAAAAACCGTTGATGTTGTTCTTGCCTTAACGTTTGATTACGGGCAAAAAGCGGCAAAAGACGAGATTGAAGCGGCAAAAAAAATTGCGGATAAATACAACATAGAACATAAAGTAATCACTCTTTCTTTTCTAAAAGAAATAACAAACAATTCGCTTACAAACGAAAATAAAAATCTTGAATTTGACGAACTCGGAATTAATTCAATGAAAGCCGTTTGGGTGCCCAACAGAAACGGATTATTTTTAAACATAGCGGCAATGTATTGTGATGCCGTTGATTGCGATTATATAATTTTTGGCGCAAACAAAGAAGAAGCGGGAACATTCAGCGATAATTCGCTTGAATTCAATAACATTGCAAATAAATTTTTTAAATATTCAACCCTTAAGCACCCTGAAATTTTATCTCCGGTTGCAAACCTTGAAAAACGGGAAATCGTTAATCTCGGAATAAAAAACAATGTTGATTTTTCGCTTTTAAAAAGCTGCTATAATTCTTTTGAAAAATCGGGTAAAAAACATTGCGGCAAATGCGAATCATGCAAAAGGTTATATAACGCAATTTTAAAAAGCAATGATAAAAGCTTGATAAATTTGATATTTTAAATACGATTAAAGTATGGAAAAATTATTTATCAAAAAAGAAATAACATATACAGGAGCTGAGCTTGCCCCTCATTGGATTTACAGAAATTTTAACTTAAGAGGCGATTCTATTGTCTGTTTTAAGGGAAAAGTCGATGTTGATTTATCACATATGGTTGATATTGAGGATGTTATCAACAACGAGCCCATAAAAAGCGATAAAATGGCAAATTTTATAATTGAAATTTTTAATTCAAACTTAAAAGAAACAATCTTCAGACAAAGGCTTTTTATATCAATCATAAAAGAAGTTCTTTTTGATACGGGATATCAGGTAAAAAGAAAAGGCGACGACCTTTTTTATAACGGCAAAAAACTGAGTGTTTCCATTGCCACAAAATCGACGACTTCAACCCTTATCCACACGGGCATTAATCTGGTTTCAACGGGTGCGCCGATTGAAGTTTCATCAATTGCCGACATGGAAAATATAAATGAGGATGATTTTATTGAAGAAGTCATGACAAGATTTTGTTTGGAAGAACAGGATATAGAATTTGCCAAAGTTAAAGTAAGAGGCGTATAATCTAAAAAAGAGGGGTTATATATGGGCATGGAGCCGTTTGATTATTTAACGTATAAAAAAAATAAATTTAAAAGACCTAAAAATACCATAGATAATAAGCACAAAATTATTATTGCTTCAATTTGCATACTGACATTTATTTTTTGCTTTTTTATGGTTTTCAATATCATTTCTTCAAAAACATCCAAAATTGATATTGAATACGGGCGCCTCGGTGTAAATACGCCGTCTCATGAAGCGGATAAGCCCGTATACACATACGAACGGGACCCCGAAGAATACACTCCCCGCCGGGAAAAATATACAATCGATAAAAGACTTTTTTTAATACAGCAGGAAGAAAAAGGTCCTTCAACAAGCGAAGTTGTGGCAAAACCGAAAGAACATTCCGAGGTCATTTCAAAAAAAGAATTTGAAATGATAAAATCAAACAGCGAAGAAATAAAATTAACGGCAAAAAAAGAAACGGACAACTTTAAAACAATTGAATTAAACGATAAAATAAAAGAAAATCTTACCAAAAAAGCGGCAGGTCAAAATGATATCAAAGCTGCACCTACCCCGGGCGCCTCAAATGCGGCAGAACAAAAAATAGCAATTAAACCGAAACTTCCCGTAAATGAGGCCCCGAAAGTAAAACCCATAAGTGCGCTTGAAGCACAGGGGGTCGCATCAAAAGTTTTGATAGGAAAATATGCAACTCTTGCGGAAGCAAGAAAAGTTCAAAACACCCTTACGGATTTGCCTGACGGAGTTTTACCTTTCGTAAAAAAAATAAACAGCTATTATACAATTCAAATGGGTTCATACGAAAATTTCAATATAGCAAAAACCGTTGCCGCTCAGTATAAGCAAAAGGGATATGATGTTTGGATTTTGCAATAGTTACTTAACATTTATTTGACAAGGGTATTTGTTTGTTTTAACTTAAAATATGGAACAAAAATTTAATCACTTGAAAGGATATATAAAATGTCAGTAGTTTGCGATATATGCGGTAAAACATCAAAAAAAGCTTCAAAACTTTCTTTTTCACATAAACACAATGTATACAGACAAATGCCCAATCTTCAGTCCGTTAAAGTTGTTCTTCCCAACGGCACCGTTAAAAAAGCAAAAGTCTGCACATCTTGCATAAGAAAAGGAAACTTTACAAAAGCCGTTTAGTTTTTATAAGCTTATAAGTTTTAAAAAAGCCTGCAAAATTGCAGGCTTTTTTGATTAAAATTTTAATAAAATCTTTATGAAATAAGGCGTTATATTTGTTTTAGTTTTTTAGAGTTTGTGGTAAAATCGGTATATAGAATTAGTAACTTATTTTTTAAGGAACATATAAAACATGTTTGAAAGATTTACCGAAAAAGCAATTAAAGTTATTATGCTTGCGCAGGAAGAAGCAAGACGCCTCGGGCATAATTTTGTGGGCACCGAACAGGTTCTTTTGGGGTTAATAGGCGAAGGAACCGGTGTTGCCGCAAAAACATTAAAATCAATGGGCGTTACGATTAAAGACGCAAGAGAACAGGTTGAAAAAATCATAGGAAGAGGTTCCGGGTTTGTTGCCGTTGAAATCCCTTTTACTCCCCGTGCAAAAAAAGTTCTTGAATTATCATGGGATGAAGCAAGACAGTTAGGACACAATTATATCGGAACCGAACATCTTTTATTGGGCTTAATAAGAGAAGGCGAAGGCATAGGAACAAAAGTTCTTGAAAATTTGGGTGTTGACCTCAATAAATGCCGCTCAAACGTTATAAAGCTGTTGGGCGAAACAAGAACAAATCAGGCGCAAACGGCAGCTGCGGGAAATATTCAATCCAAAGCAAAAACACCTTCTCTGGACGAATTCGGAACGGATTTAACCCTTGCCGCACAGGAACAAAGGCTTGATCCCGTTGTCGGCAGAGAAAAAGAAATTGAAAGAGTTATCCAGATTTTGGCAAGAAGGACCAAAAACAACCCTATTTTGATAGGCGAACCCGGTGTCGGTAAAACCGCAATAGCACAAGGTTTGGCTATGAAAATCGTAAACTCGGAAGTTCCCGATATACTGGAAAATAAAAAAATTGTCCAGCTTGATATGGGGCTTTTGGTTGCGGGAACAAAATACAGAGGTGAATTTGAAGAGCGTCTGAAAAAAATTATGGATGAAATCAGGCAGGCGGGAAACATTATTCTTGTCATTGATGAAATGCATACTTTAATCGGTGCGGGCGCCGCAGAAGGTGCAATAGATGCCGCAAACATTCTGAAACCCGCATTAAGCCGCGGTGAAATTCAGGTAATAGGCGCAACGACACTTGATGAATACAGAAAGCATATTGAAAAAGATTCCGCACTTGAAAGACGTTTCCAAATGGTGCTTGTCGAACAGCCCTCGGTTGATGAGACAATTGAAATTCTTATGGGGTTAAAATCAAAATATGAAGAGCACCATAAATTAAAAATATCGGATGAAGCAATCATTGCGGCAACCGAATTATCAAATAAATATATAACGGAAAGGTTTCTTCCGGATAAAGCAATCGATATAATCGATGAAGCCGCTTCCCGCGTCAGATTGAACGTATCAAGCCTGCCGCCCGAAGGAAAAGAGCTTGAAAAAGAATTAAAAGCAACAATTAAACAAAAAGAAGACGCTATAAGGAGCCAGGAATTTGAAACAGCCTCAAATCTCAGAAATGTTGAAGTACAAATTAAAGACAAAATCAGAGAATTGCAAGATTCATGGAGAAGTTCACAAGAAAACAACAAACCCGTTGTCGGAATTGAAGAAGTCGCTCAGGTTATTTCAACCATCACGGGAGTACCCGTTACAAAAATTACTGAAGGCGAATCAGAAAGGTTATTAAAACTTGAAGAAACTCTCCACAACAGAGTAATCGGTCAAAACGAAGCCGTTGTTGCTCTGTCTAAAGCAATAAGACGTGCAAGAGTAGGGCTTAAGGCGCCTAACCGCCCGATTGGAAGTTTTATTTTCTCGGGTCCCACGGGCGTCGGTAAAACAGAGCTTGCAAAAGCGCTGGCAGAAGCGGTGTTTGGTTCCGAAGATAACATTGTAAGGGTTGATATGTCGGAATTTATGGAAAAACATTCAACCGCAAAATTAATAGGCTCGCCCCCCGGATACGTAGGATATGATGACGGCGGGCATATGACGGAAATCATAAGGAAAAAACCTTATTCGGTTGTATTGTTTGACGAAATTGAAAAAGCACACCCGGATGTATTTAACATAATGCTTCAAATACTTGATGACGGACGTTTAACCGATTCAAAAGGAAGACTTGTAAGCTTTAAAAATACCATTATCATCATGACATCAAACGTCGGCGCATCAATGATAACATCAACCCAAAAATTAGGGTTCTCGGTTTCAAACGATGACAAAAAGGATAAATACGAAAAGTTAAAAGACACGGTTATGGAAGAATTGAAAAAAGCCTTCCGTCCCGAATTTTTAAACAGAATAGATGAAATTATCGTATTCAGCCATCTGTCCAAAGAAGAAATCAGACAAATTGTTGATTTAATGCTCAAAGATTTGTTTAAACGTCTTGATGAAAGAGAATTGACAATTGAAGTCGGCGATGACGTTAAAGATTATCTTGCAAAAGAAGGATACTCCGAAGCCTACGGCGCAAGACCCTTAAGAAGGGTAATCCAGAAAAAAATCGAAGATGTTCTTGCAGAAGAAATCTTAACGGGAAATTATAAACCTAAAGATGTCCTTGTTATGTCAATGGAAGGGGAAGATAAAATCAAAATATCAAAAAAAGAACCTTCCGCCGAAGCTGAACAAAAAGAAGAACAAAAAGAACAGATTCAGGAATAAACATTTTTTAAATAATAAAATCGGACATAATAAAGTGTCCGATTTTTTTATTCCTCTTTTATGAAATTTTTAAAATAAAGGAGGAATTATGACAGAAAAATTAAACTTGTATAAATGCGACATCTGCGGCAATATCGTTGAAGTCGTAATTGAAGGAGAAGGGGTTCTTGTCTGCTGCGGAGAAGATATGAAACTGTTGACCCCCATGGCAACCGACGGTGCAAAAGAAAAGCATGTTCCCGTCGTTGAAATTATGGGAACGACAAAAGTTATAAAAATAGGTACAATGCCTCACCCGATGACAAAAGAACATTATATTCAATTCATTGAAGCAATTTCAAACGACAAACGATACATTAAAAGAAAATACTTATTCCCCGATGAAGAACCGGAAATGATTATAAAATGTCTTGAAAACGATGATTTTGCGGCAAGGGAATATTGCAATATTCACGGGCTCTACACAAACAAAGAAGGGAAAATATAAATGGAAAATACACTCAGAGAAGGGCTTTGTGAACAAATAAACAAAGAATTATATTCAGCCTATCTTTACTTTGCAATGAGCATATATTTTATCGAAATCAATATGGAAGGATTTGCAAAGGTAATTAAAAATCAGGCAAAAGAAGAGCTTTCCCATGCCAAAAAAATTTATAATTATATGTTATCAAGAGATGAAAAAATAACCCTGAAAGATATTCTCTCTCCCGACAACAACTGGATAAACCCTATTGATGCAATTCAAGGGGCACTAAACCATGAAAAATTCGTAACCGAGAGCATTGAAAAATTATTTGAGATTTCAAAAGAAACAAAAGATTATGCAACGGAAATTTTTCTGCAATGGTTTATTGAAGAACAGGTCGAAGAAGAAGCAAAATTCCGAACGCTTTTAGAAAAAATGCAATCAATCGAAAAATGCGAATGCGAAATTATCCATATAGACAGAAATCTAAAATTGGATGAAGAATATATTGAATAAACCTATATGTTCTTTTTGCAGAATTTATTGAGCGAACAAATTTCACATTTGGGATTAATCGGTTTGCAAACATTCTGCCCGTGCGTAACAAGAAGGGTATTAAAATCTATCCAATATTTTTCAGGCAAAATTTCCCGAAGTTTAAATTCCGTTTCTTCGGGATTTTTTGTTTTAACGTAGCCGAGCCTGTTACAGATTCTATGCACATGGACATCAACACAAATTGCGGGCTTATTAAACCCTTTTGTTAATACAAGGTTTGCCGTTTTTCGCCCGACGCCTCTAAACTTAACAAGTTCTTCAATTGTATCGGGGACTTTTGAATTATATTTTTCAACAAGAATTTTTGATAATTCAATAATTTGTTCCGCTTTATTTTTATAAAAACCGACGGGATATATGGCTTCTTCCAATGTTTTTATATCAAGCTTTGAGATCTCTTTTGGCGTTTTGCCCAGAGCAAGCATTCTCATTGAAGCGGGATATGTTGTTTTATCGTTTGTGCGCAACGATAAAATGCAACATATTAAAACCAGATACGGATCTTTAACATTTTCCATAAAATTTACAAACTCCGTCCTGATTACGCTGTTTGTGGAATTATCTTTTTTCAGAGCTTTAACTATACTATCAATATCCAACTTTTATTCCTTTTTTTGACAACCCTTAACGGTCATGATTATAATACATAAATACATTTATAAGGAGAAGCAATATGTCAAATGCAATAGATATCACGGACGCTTCATTTGAAAAAGAAGTTTTAAACTCGGATACTCTTACCGTTGTTGATTTCTGGGCGCCCTGGTGCGGTCCGTGCAGAAAAATGGGTCCTATTTTGGATGAAGTTGCGGAAGAATTAAAAGACAAAATAAAAGTCGTAAAAATAAATACTGATGAAAATTTAAAAACCGCAACCGAATACCAGATTTCAAGCTTGCCAAGCATTTTTATCTTTAAAGGCGGCGAAGCAAAAGAAACATTGGTGGGGTTAATGCCAAAATCAGCCATTATATCAAATATACAAAAATATTTATAAATTAAAAACTCCGTATAACGGAGTTTTTAATTATGTAATATCATTTTGAACAAGATAATCTCTGACTTTATCAAGCCCGGATTTTATAATTCTTGAAATCCTTGAAGCTGAAATTGAAAATTCTTCCGATAATTCCATCAATTTTTTTTCTTTAAAAAACTTTGCCTCAATCAATTCTCTTTCTCTTTTGGGAAGTTCCGCTATCGCTTTCCTTAAAAGAATGGACATTTGGTTAAATTCACATGTTTCTTCGGGGGTTTTTCTTGAATCTTTAACTTCAAAGGGTTTGTCTGCA
>DVJH01000080.1 GCA_018710795.1 Candidatus Galligastranaerophilus gallistercoris
ATCCTGAAACTCTTCTTCGGTTTCCGAAGGAAAACCCGCAATAAAATCCGATGTAACGGTTACGTTATCAATTTCGTTTTGAATATGCCGTACAATTTTTGTATATTCTTCAACGTTATATCTTCTGTTCATCATTTTTAAAATTCTGTCATTCCCCGATTGCATCGGAATGTGAAAACATTCGCAAATTTTCTTTCCGTTTTTTACCGCATTTATGACTTTGTCGGTTATATCCGTCGGGTATGATGTTGTAAAACGTATTCTGAAATCCCCCTCTAACTTATCCAGTTCATATAAAACGTCGGCAAAATCCAAACCGTTTTTTAAATCTTTGCCCCAGCTGTCAACATTTTGTCCTAACAGAGTTATTTCTTTATATCCTTTTGATAAAATTTCTTTTGCTTCTTTTATAATATTTTCTATTGTCCTGCTTCTTTCTCTTCCTCTTGTATAGGGAACAACGCAATACGTACAAAAATTGTTGCACCCTTCCATAATGGGAAGCCAGGCGTTAATGCCTTTTGTTCTTATAATATTATATTCTTTTTCTTCAACGGGTTTATTTGTAATGGCACAAATTCTTCCCTCTTCTTTTAAAAGATTCGGAAGCTCGTATATATTATGTGTCCCGAATATAAGGTCAATATAGGGAAATTTTTTTAAGAGATTTTCTTTTTCCTGTTGTGCAACACATCCGCAAATCCCTATTTTGATATCTTCCCCTCTTTTTTTTCTTGCGCCCCAGTTTCCTAATTTTGAATACGCTTTATCTTCCGATAATTTTCTTATGGAACAGGTGTTTACGATTAAAAAATCGGCGTCATCTTCCCCGGTTTCAATGTAGCCGAAATGGCTCATAATGCCTTTTATTCGTTCGGAATCGGATTTATTCATCTGGCATCCGAGGGTTTCTATATAAAGTTTTTTATTTTTACTCTCCATTTTTATACAATCAAATGCGACTTAATTTTTTCAAGCCTTTCGATTCTTTCTTTCAGGGCGCCCGTGGGTTTGTAATAAGGTTCAACCGTCATGATTTTTGCCGCAATATTCGGATAAAAATAAATAAATCTTAATTCGCTTTTTGTAAGAGGCTTTTGTGTATGAACGTTTGCATATCTTACAAGTTCAAGAATGTTTCTTGCTTCTTCTTCGTCTTTAAATTCAAGTTCAAGGTTTTGATATACGTTTCTAAACCCTTTAATGCCCGAGTATTCACCGACGGTTATCATTCTTCCCGTTTCAATGATTTCGGGTTCGCCTTTGCCCAGTTCTTCATAATCATATAATTCGTAATTTCTTCTGTCTTTTAAGGCGCCGTCGGCATGAATTCCCGATTCATGCGCAAATGCGTTGTCTCCGACCGCTACCTGATTTAAAGGTATGGGAACGCCGAATGCGTATGCCGTATATTTTGCAAGTTTCCAGGCTTTTGAAATATCAATTTGAGGGTCAATTTTATATTTGCCTTCAAAACCGCTTGATTTTAATATCGCTAAAATGCAGGAAACCAAATCCGCATTTCCGGCTCTTTCGCCCATGCCGTTAATGGCGGTATTAATCCAAGCATTAACCCCTGCATCAATTGCCGCTTTTGCGCCCATAACCGAACATGCAACCGCCATGCCCAAATCGTTATGAAAATGCATTTCCATATCCATGCCTGTTTCTTTTGCGATTGTATATATTCTGTCGTATGCCGTTTTGGGGTCGTCATATCCTAAAGTATCGCAATATCTGAATCTTTGTGCACCGTATCTTTTGCATTCGCCCGCATATTTAATCAAATATGATAAATCGGATCTTGAAGCATCTTCAGCATTAACACCTATTCCTTTTGCATTAAATTTAACGGCTTCGTTAATCGCATCAAGCGTTTGGGCGAGAATATCGTCTTTTGTTTTTTTGCCGCCGTATTTCCCGTTAATCATTTGATCGGATGTCGATTGCGACAAATTAATGTTTTTCAGTTTGGGTACGTTGTTGAATGCCAGTCTGATATCGCTTGCAAGCGCTCTTGTCCAGCCGGATAAAATTGTTTTATCTATTGCGCCTCTTTCGACAAGTTCAAGGTTGCCGTTTAAATAATTAATTTCATGGTCCGTTGTGGGAAAACCGAATTCCGATTGCGTTATTCCCATATCATTGAGCATGATATTAATTATTGTTTTTTCAAGTTTGGCAAGCCCTAATCTTGACGTTTGAACGCCGTCTCTGTTTGTAACATCTACGAATTTAATAAAATTTTCAGTCATGTTGCACCCTTACTTCAGATAATTATAAATAATATATTACCATCTAAAAAAATACTGGCAATTTTTTTTGGTTTGATATAAAATTGGTCATGTGATTTGATAAAGTGGCATGATTTTTTCATGCGGAAGGTAGAAATGACAACTGTCTCGAAAATTTCATTCGACGGCTCATCATTTAAAAATGATTCTCTATCCGAGCGACATCGAAAGCGACCTATCCTGAGCGGCATTGCTCGAATGTCGGACGAGGAAATAATAGGCGCAAGCGTGAGAAACGCTAACAAGGAAGCAGAAAAATCAACAGCTGCCGGAGTCTTAAAAAAAGGACCTTTATTGTTTGTGGCAGCAATGCCGGTGGTGTACGGCGCATTAACCAAAGGAAAATTATCCGATAAGGCGGCAAGTGCGGCTAAAACTCTCGGAGTAATGGCCGGAGCTTACGCTCTTTCAAAACCTTTTAATTCGCTTGAAGAGCGCATTGAAAATAAGTCGGATAATGTGAAAAAATTTAATAACGAACACCCGATTGCTTCTGCCGCGGTGAGCACGGCGGC
>DVJH01000081.1 GCA_018710795.1 Candidatus Galligastranaerophilus gallistercoris
GCACGTATGACAAAGACGGAAATCTGCTTGATACAAAAAACGCAGGGCTTTTAACGGGGGACACGGTTATCAACCCAGATGCTCCGCTTCTTGTTATGACAACGGAAATATACAGAAACAGCCTTCTTGCAAATGATAAAAAAGTTGCGGACGTTAATTACAAAGACTATGACACGGTCATATACGATGAATTTCATTATATGGGCGAAAAACAAAGGGGCGGCGTCTGGGAAGAATCCGTTATGAATACGCCCGAGCATATGAAACAAATTATGCTGTCCGCCACCGCATCAAACGCCGAAGATATAAAAGGCTGGGTTCAGGAATTAAACCCCGATATTGAAGCTTACCTTGTTAATGTCCCCGAAAGCGAAAGACATGTTCCTTTAAGAGAATTTTTCTTAACACGGAATGAAAGCGGCGGGATTGTATTTGAAAACGTTAAAAATCAAAAACTGGATTTATATCAGCTTACAAACAGAATTAATATCTCCGACAGACAATTAAGCGCTCTGGATGAGATGAAAGAATTAACGGGAATTCAAACCGATGAAGAACTGAACAGGTTTTTAAAAAGTCTTGCCGGAAAGAAAAACGAACTTGAAGCTTCGTATCTCGCCAAAAAATTAAGAGAAAAGGGCGTTGATAATGAAAAAGCGGATGCAATTTCATTAATTTTATCAAATAAAAATTCAACTACATATAAAACAACTCCCGATAACGAGCCTGCTTTAAATGTTCAAAACAGTAAAGTAGTAAGCAAACTTCAAAAGAAAAACATGCTCCCTGCTTTATTTTATGTATTTTCCAAAAAAGGCTGCAATAAAGAGCTTGAAAATGCTGCCGGAAACTCGGAAAGTCTTTTGACCCCCGAAGAATCAAGAAAAGTATATGATGAAGTTCAAAAAGCAAAAGAAAAAGGGGTATTTTTAGGTTCTGATTTTGACGGCAAACAACTTGAATATTTAATGAAAGGTTTTGCAACCCACCATGCGGGAAAACTCCCCGCATATAAAAGCTTGGTTGAAAACCTTGCAAGACAAGGGCTTGTTAAAGTTTGTTTTGCAACGGACACCTTGCTTGCGGGAATCAATATGCCCTTTAGAACAACGGTATTTACTTCGATGGATAAATTTGACGGCGACGAAATAGTGGACATTCCGCCTTCATCCTTTAAACAAGGCGCCGGACGTGCGGGAAGAAGGGGCAAAGATGAAATCGGAAACGTTATTATTATGCCGAAAAAACGTGAAGATTACGATAAATATGTTCTTTTATCAAAATCAAAAGATACACCGATAAGAAGCCAGTATCATCCCTCATACGCTTCGGTATTATCCGACAGAATGCTTAATTGCACGGACGAAACGCTTTTAAGAACTATGGCGGCAAACCAGAGCAGCCGCAAATTGGGTAAATTGGAAGAATTAACAAATAACAGGCTGTATGTGCTTGAAATGCACGGATATATCGAAAAAACACCCGAAGGAAAATATAAAAGAACGGAAAAAGGTGAACTTGCAAAAAATGTATTCGGCATTAACGAAATGTTTTTAACGGAACTTTTAACCGATGAAAGTTATTTAAAAGATTTTACCGATGTGGAATTGACGGCACTTTGCGCAATGCTTTCGGACGTCAAAGACGAAAATCCTTCCAAAGAATTCAAAGGCGAATTTTCATATTTAAACGATGCGATATACCCCGCCGTAAATTTAATGGAAAAAATCGATACAACGGAAGAAGTATACGGCATTAAAAAAGAACCGACTCAAATGAGCACGAATCTTGTTCCCTATATTCTTGAATTTGCCGAAGCGCCGGATGACAGAGACGAAGCAATTAAAAGCTGGTGCGATATAATGAATGATTTAAGGGAAAATGACCTTCTGTATCACAACGGCGACTTTTTAAGAGTCATAAACGGAACGATAGACATCCTGAAACTTATCCATGAACTGTCTCCTGATGAAAACATCAGAAATGAAGCGTCAATAGCAATGAGCAAACTTACAAAAGCTCCCGTTGTGGATATATTTAATTACGAACTCAAAGACGATAAAAACGAAGAAAAAGAAGAAAATTAAATACTCAGATATTTGCTGAATTCTTTTTCCGTTTTATCCATATCCGCCAAAATATTATTAAACCTTTGGGCTTCGGCATTATTTGCATTTGAAAAATCTGCAGGTTTGCTTGAAGGAATATAGCTTCTTTGGGGTTCTATAGTTTCGTTATTTTTATTTGAATTATCGTTTTGCTGCGAAGAGTTTTGAACCGAAGGAGCGGGCATTGCCGCAGAATTAATATTCATGGCGGAATTTTGATTCATATTCATTCCGTTAACATTCATTGATTGTGTCATTGAATTCGGCTGATACATAGCGCTTGAGGGTTGAATGCCTTGATTTTGAGAAACGCCTTTATTATTTATATAGTTTTGTAATAAGGGGCTTGGCGCCGCATTTTTTCTTTTTTCATCGGTTTCCTTTGCTCCCTGCTGCAAAATTTCATACAGCTTTTGGGGGTTGGTTTGAATTTCCTGCATCAGAGCGGGGTCATTTTGCAATTTGGCTATAGTATTTTGATTTTTAGACAACAATTCCAACAATTCCTGTTCGCTCATATTAACGAAAGGATTATTTTTCATCATTTCTTCCTGAGCCTTCTTTTCCTGCTCTTCTTTTTCTTTAACCGGATCATAGGGTTTACCGAAAATTTTATTTACAACCCATTTAATCGGTTTTGATAACAGGGGCGATAAAACAAACATAACAACAATAAATCTTGCAATGCCTGCGGGGGTAAGACCCATAAATTTACCCGTTTTAAATCCGTACCCTGCTTTTTTAACTTTATTTATAACATTAAGTCCGATTTGTTTTAATTTGCCCGCATTTTCGGGAACGGCATCATCAATAAAGGGCTTAATCGTTTCCGCTTTATAGTTTGCACCGAACAATTTGCCGAGAGCCTTAAACGGTTTTTGCCAGAATTTGGTATCGCCGTTTAAAACTTTTTTAATATCTTTGACCTTATTAACGTATTCGCCTCTTGAAATTGCATTTTCATCAACCAGTTTGTTCAGATCTGCAACCATCTGTCTGTATTTATCAACATTTTTAATTTGTTCATCAACCGTTTTGCCCATGCCTAAATATTTAAGGGCGCCGCCCGCTTTTGTCATAATATTTGTAGCCAAAGGCATGGTAAATAATGTTGCAACACCCATTGCTTCTTCATCCATAAATGTTGCAAGTTTTTGTCCTTCGGGAGCGTCTTTTGCTCTCATTGCAGCTTGTGCAAGGAAATATGCCTGCATTAAAGGTGCGATTTTTCCGCCCGCATAATTGTTTGTTAAGGCTTCATATACTTTTGAAAAAGCACTGGGAAAAGCTTTGCCTAAAGCCGTTGCACCTGCGGCTCCGCCCGCTGCGGCAATGTTTCCCGTTGCAACTCTTGTTTTATTTGCAGCCTCCGACATAGGAACTTTAAGTGTCAAAAGTTTATTTAATCCGGGGATTTTACCTATGGGAAGAGGTCCCCATTTATCAATAACGGCCGTTTTATCCGTTTTTGAAAATATCTCTATGACATCTTCAACGCATTTTTTTGCCTTTTCTTCGGAATTAAGCTTAATATTTTTTTGCGCCAAATCTCTCAATGTTTTTGAAACAATACCTATGGCATCATCACCCTGTTTTTTTACGGCATCTTCAATGCCGTTTTGTTTCAATAAATTCCAAATGGCGCTATTAGTGCCTTTGGATTTAAACATTTCAACAACTTCTTTGCCTTTGCCCCTGAAGCCTTTTTCTATTAAATCGGCATTATCATACATAACCTGACTGTATAAACCGGAAGCCTGAGAAATTGCAAAAGAACTTTCAAGTTTTAGAGGCGTTGATAATGAACGGGCAAAAGCAAAATGGTCCTGAAACCATTTTTTGGCTCCGGACATTTTTTTTGCAATTTTTTCATCCGCATTTCCTTTGCAGATTGCATTATTTATCTTGTCTCCCAGTTTTGTTAATTTACCGAGAAAACTTTTATCGTATTCGCCCGAAAACGAAAAAGGAGAATTCTTTTTATCGTTTAAATTTCTTAAAAGCATAAACGAAGTATAAAAAGGCATGGTTAAAAGCGCCGTTTTTGCATTCAGTCCTTCGGCAGTCGAAATTGCACCGTTGTTATCGGCAATTTGCTTGGCGTCAAGGTTTTGCAAATTTTCAGGCAGCTTTTGATTGACGCTGTTCGGCACAACGTCTTTTACCGCTCCGTAAGTTATGTTGCCTGCTTGTGGATTATAGCCGTTATAAGTATTGTTTATCATTAAAAAACCTATACTTCGCCTTATATAAGAATAAAGTAATAAACATCATTTTTATTGTCATGTTGTAACATTTCTTTACCAAACATGATATAATTTAAAAAAATTATGAAAATTATTGTATGCATAAAACAAGTCCCGGACACAAACGATGTTAAATGGAGCAGGGACAATAATTTAATAAGGGAAGGTTTGATTTCAATAATCAATCCTTACGATATACTTGCCATACAGACCGCACTTGATATTAAAGAAAAAATTCAAAATACAAAAATCACGCTTTTATCAATGGGCCCTGCCTGTGCGGCGGAAGCACTGGAAGACGGGCTTGGTATGGGGTGCGATGAAGCATATTTATTATCGGATAAAAGATTTTCCGGTTCAGACACCCTTGCAACGGCAAGAACATTATCACATGCAATAAAAAATATTATAAAAGATTTTGATTTAATTATAACGGGGCAATTCGCAACCGACGGCGATACCGCCCAAACGCCGTATTCTCTATCAAATATGCTTGATATAAAAAACATCGGATATGTCTGCAAAATTGATGATGTCAAAGAAGATGAAATCACGGTTTTAAGCGCAAAAGATAACGGAATATATAAAATCAAAGGGAAATTCCCTCTTTTAATTTCAATTTCAAAATATGACGGAAAAATATATAAACCCAAAATTCAAGATTATATAAAAGCACAAAACACGGAAATTAAAATACTTAATTCCGATGATATCAAAATAGATACCGAATTAACGGGAATTAAAGGTTCTCCCACTTATGTAAAAAAAGCATTCAGACCGCAAAACGAAAGAAAATGCGTTTTTATAGAAACAGGCGATATATTAAATGAGATAAAAACAAATGAATGAAATTTTGGTTTATACACAATTAAATAAAAATGAAATCGCTGAATTTTCTTACGATTTAATTTCTTATGCGAAAGAAATTTCAAAAGATGAACTTAAAATTTCCTCTCTGATTATTTCAAATAATGAATTTATTTTAGATGAAGATAAAAAAAATTCTCTAAAAAAAGCGGGGGCAAATAAAATTTATTCGGTTAAAACCGACATGCCTTCTTTTGATACCGTATATAAGGCACAATATGCAGTATGCGCCGTAGAAAAAATCAACCCCGCGGTTTTTCTTCTTAATTCAACCGTCGAAGGAAGAGAAATCGCACCAAAAATAGCTTCAAAACTAAATTTGGGATTAACGGCAGACTGCACAAAAGTTGAAATTATAAAAGAAAATAATGTTTTTAAACTGGTTTCCACGCGTCCCACATTCGGCGGAAAACTGATGGCATCCATCTTATCCAAAAGTGCCGTTCAAATGTCGACCGTAAGATGCAATGTTTTTAAAAGAAAAGAATATGATTTTGAAGGCGATATTGAAGTTGTTGAATTTAGCTTTGAAATAAAAAAAGATAAACAAATTGAAATACTCGAATTTATTCCCGACCTGAAAGAATTTTCAACGCTTCAAAATGCAAAAATCATAGTCGCCGGAGGAGCGGGCTTAAAAAACAAAGAAGGATTTGACAAGCTGAAAACATTTGCAAAATTAATAAATGCTTCAATCGGAGCTTCAAGAAAAGCGGTTGACGGGGGACTGATTGAAAGAGAATGCCAGATAGGACAGACCGGTTTAACCGTAACACCTGATATATATATGGCTTTTGGAATAAAAGGGGCAATTCATCATATAACCGGTATGGAAAATTCAAAAAAAATTATTGCGGTTAATACCGACAGAAATGCACCCATATTCAAATTTGCGGATTTTGGAATTATAAAAGATGCAAATCTTGTTCTTGATGAATTAATTGCGGTTTTGCAAAAAGAGAATATTTAAAATATAATCAATTCTAAAGCAGGCGGGTAATCGCGCAAAAATATTTTTTTGTGAGGAAAGTCCGAACATCCAAAGTACGGGACCGCTTGGGAAAGCCAAGTGCGCGCGAGCGTGAGGAAAGTGCCACAGAAAAGAAGACTACAAATTTATTTTGTACAGGTGCAACGGCGAGGTAAAAGCTCACCGCCGCTTTTGTGAGAAAGCGGGTCATGGTAAACCCCGGTCGGATGCAAGTTTGAGTTTGCAAGAAGAATCGTACTTTTCGCTTATTTTAATAAGATTGCAAGAAAAAAACGCATTAGACAGATGATTACCTTAAACAGAATTCGGCTTACAGCCTGCTTTTTTATACCGAAGCCTTAAGAATTTCGGCATTATTTTCATTTAAAGGAAGATAAAAACCGAAAGTGGAGCCTTTATTTAATTCGGAATCCACAAAAACTTTTCCCTGGTGTTGTTTTTCAATCGCAATTTGAACAAGATGAAGCCCGAGCCCCGTTCCTTTTATCGTATGGGTGGTATTTTCGGTTCTGTAGAATCTGTCAAAGACCCTGTCCAGACAATCGGGTGCAATTCCTATGCCTTCGTCTTTTACCGAAACTTTAACGTATTTTTTATCCTGTGTAAGATTAACTCTGACTTCGATTTTTGATTTTTCGGGCGAATATTTGATTGCGTTTGTAACAAGGTTATTGATTACACGTTCTATCGCCTCTTCGTTATACGGAACAAGCGGGAGATTATGTTCAAACAGCGTTATTATTTCCATTTGTTTTTCATCGGCAAGAACCTTAAGCCCGACAAGCGCGCGTTCTATCGTCGAAGTAATATCAAGCATTGTTTTTTCCACTTTTGTATCCGTTTCAAGACGGGTAAAATCAAGAATGTCGTTTACCATTTTATTAAGATGAACGATTGAATCATTTATAATTCCTATAAATTCTTTTTGTTCATCTTTATTGAGGTCGTCCCCGTAATTATAGAGAGTGTCGATATAGCTTCTTAAAATGGTAACGGGCGTTCTTAATTCATGAGAAACGTTTGATATAAAATCGCTTTTTAATTTATCCACTTCGGCTTCTTTTGTAATATCAATCAAAATTATGATGTATCCCAGATAATCATGGACATTGGAATACATTGAAGAAGTTATGGCTTTAATGATTTTGTTGTCTATTTTGATTGAAAAAGAAACGGGTTTCAATTCAATGTCTTCAAGCGGGGTTGATTTAAACGCTTCTATTCCGCTTTTAAAACATTTTGTTCCTTTTGAATCTGTAAAATTTAAAATGGATGTATTTAAAACGGGTTTATTTAAAAGCTTTTGGGCGGAAGGATTTACAAGAACAACATTATCAAAGCTGTCGCATACGACAACACCGTTTGCAATGCCCATAAGAACGGATTCAAATTTGTTTCTTTCAAAAGTAAGCTGGTCGATATTTTGTTCTTCGTATATATGAAGCCTTTGAGACATATCGTTAAATGCGCTTATTAATTCTTTAATTTCACCGGATGCCTGTTTATTCTCCAGTATTGTACCGAAATTTCCGCTTGAAATTTCTTTAACGCCCCGTCTTAAAATTCTTAATTCGCGCCTTATTAAAATCGTATTCAAAACAATAACGACCGTATATATGAGCCACATCATCGCAAACACTACAAGCATAGAGTTTTTTGTCGTATTTGAAATTACTTTTGCAAGATTAGCGTTAAGCCCGAGCTCCACGTATCCTTTAATTATTCCCTTTTCGCTTATTACGGGGGTTGTAAGAGTTGTTTTTGTTTCGGATTTTCTGTCGGGATAATCAAATTCTGTTGAATAAATAACATCTCCGTCTAAATCTTTGTGGGCAATATATGAAATGTCGGAATTGCCTTCAAGAAGCATTTTATCGTGGTATCTTAAAACCTTCCCTCTTGAAGCCTCGGGAATATCCCTTGTCATTTCATAACTTTGAAAAGCGACGGTTCTGCTTAACAATTGCCCCGAATTTGCATAATTTTCATAAAGTTTTTCTCTTATGGTGTCTATGGCAAAATATGAAACACCCATAATAAGAGCCGTTGAAACCAACAAACCCGCTATGATTAATTTATTTTGAGTACTTAAACCAAATTTAAACTTCTTAGCCATCAAAAATATTATACTCTAAATTTAATTATTTAATTCATCCAAAATGCCCCTTAGAGCAATTTTAACATGATAATAGCTTAACCCCCCCTGCATATAGATTGCATACGGCGGACGTATCGGACCGTCTGCGGATAATTCGATTGTTGAACCTTCAATAAAACTTCCGCCTGCCATTATCAATTTGTCTTCATACCCGGGGACGGTATCAGGGATTGGCGTCAGATAACTTTCAACGGGAGAATATCTTTGAAGCGCCCTGCAAAATTTCTCCTGTTCTTCGCCTTTTGTGAATTTTATTGTCTGTATTAAATCGACTCTTTTTTCATTTGAATGAGGATGTGTGATAAAACCCATATCTTCAAAAACTTTTGCAGCCAATATTGCCCCCTTAAGGGCATTTGCAACAATTGAAGGCGCCATAAAAAATCCTTGAAGGATAACTCTTGTCGTATTAAACATAGCGCCGCCTTCACGCCCGATACCGGGAGATGTCAGCCTTCTTGCGCACATTTCGACAAGATTTTCTTTTCCCGCAATATAGCCGCCCGCTTCCACAATTCCGCCTCCGGGGTTTTTGATTAAACTTCCCGCCATAATATCGGCGCCGACTTCCACGGGTTCTTTTGTATCGGTAAATTCACCGTAGCAATTATCAACAAAACAAATTATTCCGGGGTTTATACTTTTTACGATTTCGACAATTTTTTTAATATCATCCAAAGTTAAAGATTTTCTTAAAGAATATCCTCTTGATTTTTGGATAAGAACCATTTTTGTATTCGGCTTAATATAAGAAGGAATTTTTTCAAAATCAACTTCAAATTCATCTTTAAGGGGAACTTCATCATATTCGATTCCATGACCCATCAGTGAAGTTGAATGATAAGGGTCGTTTTTTCTTTTGCCTATAATTTCTTCCAAAGTATCATAAGGGGCGCCCGCAACCGATAAAAGATGATCGCCGTAATGAAGAAGCCCGAATAAAACACAGGATAGTGTATGCGTGCCTGAAACAAAATGGGGGCGCACAATTGCGGCTTCCGTATTAAAAGCATCGGCAAAAACCCTGTCCAGCGCTTCTCTTCCGAGATCGTCATGCCCGTATCCCGTTACGGTATAAAAATGTTCTTCGCCGATTTTATTTTTATAAAAAGCATTCAAAACTTTTTCCTGATTAAATTCGGCAATTTCGTCAATTTGCTTAAATCTGAAAGCTGTATCCCGCTCGGCTTTTTCGATAATTTCTTTTGAATCTGTTTTTAACATAATCGTCTCTCTTTAAAATAAGATACTATTTAAAATTTTTATTGCAACTTAATTATCTATAATATAATGATGTAATGAGAAAAACGATTATTTTTTACGGATTGTTATTATTAACATTTGTTTTATTTATTCATTCAATTTTCGTGAGTTTGGGACTTATAAAAACACCTGTTACAATTTATGCACCTTTGTATAACAAAATGAATGTTATTTTGGAAACCGAAATTAATAACCCTGAAGACATTATTCTAAAAATCAATGATGACTATAATTCAATTCCGAAATCAAAAAACGTATTAAATAAAAGTATAACAAACAAAGTAAAAACTCTTGATATCCTGATTTCCGATGATTTTAAAAACAAAATTGAAAGCATTGTTATATTTAATGATTTAAATTCTTTTTATTACAGTGATTTTTCCGAATTTGAAAAAAGCAAAATTACGTTGTGCCCTTCCGGCAAATGCAAAACATATTCAAAATATAAAGTACCCGATGAAATTAAATTCAATAAAAATGCGGATTCTTATAACTACAGAAATCATTTGAATTCTTTCTGCATGGTGATTTTATCGCTATTTTCGGGCAATATTATATTTTTTATACCCTATATATTGCTTTTTATTGCAATTATTTATTTTATAAACAACAAAGAAGAAATTAAAAAACCGAAAATTTCATGGGGGGTAATAATAGGGATTTTATTTATTCTTGCAATTTTGTTCAGAACAAACGGGCTTTATGAATATTTGCCCTGGGCTGATGAATATTATTCCGTTGAATTTTCAAACCCGAACATGCCGTTTTTAACCACTTTTTCGGACCCCGGAAATCCTCCTTTATTTTATATTTTATTTCGTTTTTATCTTTGGATTTTTGATATATCGGTTGCATCAATTAAAACATTTCCTTTTATATTCGGTATCTTATCCGTATTTTCAATGTGGTGGTTTTTAAATAAAAAGTTTGATTTAAAAACGGCAGCTGCGGGATTATTTTTATTTACGATTAATCTTTCCTTAATTTATTATTCGCAAGAAACAAGAAGCTACATTGTTCAAGTCTTTTTGGCGCCTTTATTTATATATCTTTTATTTAAAATTCTTGAAGAAAATAAAAATAAATATTACGTCATATACGGGGTTATGGTTGCCGTTATGGCCAATATTCATTATTATGAAATTCTTTTTATAATTTCTAATTTCTTATACGGTATGTTTTTCTTTTTAATAAATAAAAGAAAAAAAGAAGCGCTGAAATTTTTTGCACTACATTTATTCGGCGGGTTGTTTTTCATTCCGTATTTTGCCGTAACAGCTTTAAATAAAGCGCTTTTAAACGCATCTTTCAACGATTGGATACCGGATATTTGTTTCGGGCAGATATTAAAATGCGTATTGTATCTTTTCGGCGGAATTATATCTTTTATTCTTTCAATAATATTTTTTATAAAAAACGGGCAAAATAAAGACAATGAAAAGAAAATAATGATAAATTATTGTATTTATACGATATTTACGGTCTTTTTACTTTCCTGTACAATCTCATATATTGTCCGCCCCATTTTGGTTGAAAAATATACAATACTTTTAATTCCCGTATTTATAATATTTTTATCATGTGTTTTTACATCGTATAAAAACAAATATTTAATTATATTGTTTTTAATCTGGGTTTTATCAATACAAGCTTCCGTTTTTGAAAAAAACAACAGAAGAAAAGGAATTATAGACGGTCCGCTCATATTGTCATACGGTTTTTATAATGCCAAAAAACCCGAAGAAGATTTATTTATTATTACAAATCTGTCAAGCAACAAATTTCTGAACGTGCATCAAAAATATGTTATAAAACAGGCAAAATATATTCCGAAAATGGTATCTGAAGTTGAAGATACAATTGATGAAATTCAAAAAAATCATAAAAATTCAATTATAATTACTTCTATTTTGGATGCAAACAAAGAAAACCTTGAAAAAGGAGATAATTACACCTGTTATTTTAACAGCGCAACAGATGTCTGTATATGGAAAATCGAAAATTAAGATTTTATAAACCGTTTCATTTTTAATGATATAATACTACATATATAGTAATAATATGAGGATTTATATGATTAAAGAAATGAAACTAAAAGGGCACATCATAGATTCGCTTGTTTTATCAAATCTTTTAAATCAGATAAATAAACTCGGGCTTGAATGTTACGTAACAAAAGTAGACATAGGCACAGGTTCAAGAAGAGATGATATATCGGAAGCAACGTTTGTAATAGAAGCGGAAAGTATTGATGAGATGAACAAAGCCGTTGAGCTTGCCAAAAAACAGGGGGCATATGAGGGGTAAATTTGTGTTAAAATCAATTGTATGCAAAAAGAACTTAAAAACCCGAAAATTGATACCGTTATTTTTGACCTTGACGGAACATTGATTGACACTATTGACGATCTTAAAGACAGTGTTAATTATGCGCTTGATTATTTCAATTATCCGCTTAAATCAAAAGATGAAATAAGGCTTGCCGTCGGCATGGGGGTTACAAAACTGTTTGAAAACGTGCTGCCTGACGGCTTAAATAATAAAAATTTCATCGCTTGTATTGAAAAATTTAAAAAATTTTATACATCGATTAAAGTTTCAAAAACTCATCCTTATGAAGGTATAATTGAGCTTTTAAAAACTCTGAAAGAAAAAAATTATAAAACGGGTGTTGTTTCAAATAAATTTAATCTTGCAACAAAAATGAACTGCAAAAAATTTTTTAATGATTTAATCGATATTGCAATCGGCGAGGATGAAGCAAACGGAATTATAAGAAAACCTGATCCCATAGGGGTTTTTACCGTTATTAAAGAATTAAATTCGGATATTAAAAATTGCGTTTATGTCGGGGATTCGGATGTCGATATCTTAACGGCAAAAAATGCAGGGATACCTTGTATCAGCGTTTTATGGGGATTTAGGAGCAAAGAATTTTTAATTAAATCCGGCGGGAAAATTTTTGTCTCAAAACCGAATGAAATTTTAGATATAATCTAGTGTATAATATCATTTATGGTTATAAAAGTTATAAGTGCAACGACAACAGGGCTTGATATTCATAAAATTTCGGTTGAAGTCGATGTTACAAATTCTCTTCCGCAGATTATAATCGTAGGTTTGGGGGATACCGCCATATCCGAAGCAAAAGAGAGAATTAAGCTTGCAATTAAAAACTCGGGTTTTGAATTTCCGAAAACAAAAGTTGTAATCAATTTAGCGCCCGCAAACTTAAAAAAAGAAGGCGCAATATATGATTTGGCAATGGCGGCAGGAATTTTGGCGAAAGAAAAAATAATAAATAATATCCCCGATGATACGGCATTTTTGGGCGAATTATCGCTGGATGGTTCAATCCGCCCCGTTAACGGAGTTTTACCCATAGTATCGGGGTTAAAAGAATCGGGAATAAAAAAGGTTATAGTTCCTTTTGACAATTTAAAAGAGGCAAGCTTTGTGGAAGAAATTGAAACTTTAGGCGCCAAAAATTTAAACGAAGTTGTTTTGCATTTAAACGATAATATGCCGCTTGAAAAATTAAAACAAAATGTTGATGATTTTTTAAATGTCGAATTTAATTTTGAAATTGATTTTAAAGATATAAAAGGACAATTTCAGGCAAAAAGGGCTCTTGAAATTGCGGCAGCGGGAGCGCACAATGTTTTAATGTCCGGTTCCCCCGGGTCGGGCAAAACAATGCTTGCAAAAGCATTTTGTTCAATTTTGCCGCCGTTAACAAAAAATGAAGCAATTGAATTAACAAAAATTTATTCCATTGCAGGTTTAATTGATTCAAAAACCCCGCTTATAAATAAACGCCCTTTCAGATCTCCGCACCACAGCGCCTCATCGGTCGGCATAACGGGCGGCGGCACAATGATAAAACCGGGTGAAATTACTCTGTCGCACAGAGGTGTTTTATTTTTAGACGAAATGCCCGAATTTCAAAGAAGCGTTCTTGAAGTTTTAAGACAGCCTCTGGAAGAAAATTTTGTTACGATTTCAAGAGCACAAAACACGGTTAAATATCCCGCCAATTTTATTTTGATAGGCGCAATGAACCCGTGCCCCTGCGGTTTTCTCGGAGACAGACAAAAAAGATGCATATGCTCCGATTTTCAAATTCAAAGATATAAATCAAAATTATCGGGTCCTCTTTTAGACAGAATAGACCTTCATATAACCGTTCCGAGGCTCACCGATGACGAACTTTTAAACGTTAAAAAAGACGGCGAAGCTTCTTTTGATATAAGAAAAAGAGTAATAAAAGCAAGACAAATTCAACTGAAAAGATATGCAAAAGATAATATTTATACAAATTCGGAACTTACGCCGAAATTAATAAATAAGTATTGCCAAATCGACGAACAAACAAAACAGATGTTGAAAAATGCCGTTAATAAATTTAATTTATCCGCAAGAAGCTATGACAGAATTTTAAAAATCTCAAGAACGATTGCGGACCTGGAAGAATCTGCCGATATAAGCCCTAATCATGCGGCGCAGGCTTTAATGTTCAGAAGCTTAAGTTAAAGTAAGCCTTATGGAATAAACAGCGGGATAAATTTATTTTTTTAAAAACTCATTATAATAAAAGCAACATAAATAATAAGGAGAAATTTATGAGAAATTGGGTAATAATTTTGCTTGTATTTTTGGTTCCGATTTCGGTTTTTGCGGTTTTACAGTATACGACAAAAGATTATGCGGCAAATGCAAACTCTGTTCAAACGGAAATATCGGATAAGGGAAGATTTTTAAAATTTTCATCCCCCATGTGCTCCGAATGCAAACAGGTAAAAGAAACCGTTTCGGTTGTTATACCGGATTATAAAGATACAATAAGTTTTGAAGATATAAATGTTTCCGATAACTCCGAAAAAAGCGAACAATTAATTGAAACGTATAAAATTACGGTTGTGCCCACCGTTATTTTTCTGGATAAAAACGGAAAAATCGTTCAAAGAAAAGAAGGTGTAATAACAGAAGAAGAACTCAGGGAAAATTTGGATAAAATA
>DVJH01000082.1 GCA_018710795.1 Candidatus Galligastranaerophilus gallistercoris
TTCTTTACTTTTGTATATGCAAAAACCGACGATAAGACAACAAATGCGGTATTATCAGGTGTTATAAGCGCATATTCAAATATGCATCCGGTTTCAATTATTGAAATAAAAGATTATGATACGGTTTCAATTGCCGAATTTATCGAACTTAAACACTTTGAAACTCTGTATACGGGCAATATGCTCCGCCGCAAACTCGGAATATTGACGCCTGAAAATGAAGCATTGCAGGAAGTTTTGCAGCCCAATGTCGAAATATACAAAAAAGAAGTTAAAAAGGCATTGGCAAATATGTAATTTAAAAAAGATAAAAAGCGGCTCTTAATTTTCATAAGGGCCGCTTTTTTATTTTGCAATTTTTTTGTTTGTAATAAAATTGGATTTATGGAAAATAATTTTTTACTGGAAATATTGGTTCAAGAGCTTCCTTATCAATTTATACCGTCTGCCGAGGCTCAACTTTTTGAACTTTTTAAAAAACTTTTAGACGATAATAAAATAAATTTTTTAAACATTAAAACTTATGCAACCCCAAGAAGGCTTGCTCTTTTAATTGAAGGGGCTGATGAAAAACAGCAGGATGTTGCAAAAGACGTTAAAGGACCGATTTTAAATATTGCGCTTGATGCAGACGGCAATTATACGCAGGCTGCAATCGGTTTTGCAAAGAAAAACGGTATTTCGCCCGATTTATTGTATCAAAAAGATAATTATATATGGGCAAAAGTTGAACAAAAAGGAAAAACCGTAAAAGAAATTTTAACGGAAAATATTAAGCAGATTATAATGAAGCTTCAGGGGTCTCATTTTATGAGATGGGGCTATCATGAAGAAAAATTTTCAAGACCGGTTGAAAATCTCGTTGCAATTTTAAATGATGAAGTTTTAGATGTTGAAATTTTCGGTATAAAGGCAACAAATAAAACAAGAGGGCACAGATTTTCAAACGTTAAAGAGGTTGTTATAACCGATGTTCTTAAATATCCAGATATTTTAAAAATCGCAAACGTATATGTCGATGTCGAAGAAAGAAAGCAATTAATCGTTGATTCCGCAGCCAAAAAAGCGGAAGAAGAAAATTTGATAATAGATTTTTCAAACCTTGAAGATTTATTGGATGAAGTAACCTATATTACGGAATTTCCCGTTCCCGTTATTTGCGAATTTAAAGAAGAATATCTTCAAATCCCGGACATTGTAACGGTTACCGTTATGTCCAAACATCAAAGATATTTCCCCTTATATGAAAAAACGGGTAAATTATCAAATAAATTTATTACAATGGCGAATTTTGTCGGAGAAGATAAAGAATCATTCGACAATATTAAAGCGGGCAATCAGAGAGTAATTTCCGCAAGGCTTGAAGACGGTAAATTCTTCTATGATGAAGATATTAAAACGCCTTTAATTGAAAGAGTTCCTCTGCTTAAAGGGATGACTTTTCAAAGGAATTTGGGAACACTGTTTGATAAAACCGCAAGAATTGAAAAACTTTCTTCTTATATGGCAGATAAGCTTAATATAACTGATAAGAGCGACATTCTCCGTGCGGCAAAATTATGCAAAGCAGATTTATCTTCAAAGCTTGTTTTTGAATTTACCGAGCTTCAAGGGTTTATAGGCGAAAATTATGCATTGAAATCGGGCGAAAAAGATAACGTTGCACTTGCCGTTAAAGAACATTATTTCCCCCTGAATGCAAATTCTTCGCTTCCTTCAAAAATCGAGGGGCAGGTTGTTTCAATTGCCGATAAAATTGACACGGTTTGCGCCGTATTTTTATCAACCCAAAACGACAAAAAGAAAAAACGCCCGACGGGCTCAAACGACCCGCTTGCGGTAAGACGTGCAATAATCGGTATTTTAAGAACCGTTATAACATACGGCCTGAAGCTTGATTTGGCTGATCTGGTTAAATATTCCCTGAAATTGATTTCGGATGAATTTAATATAAAAATCGAAGATGAAACGCAGGGCGAGATTTTTGATTTTATCTGTTCAAGATTGAATGTGATTTATGAAAAAACGTTTGATAACGATGTTCTTGCCGCATGTAAAAACACAGAGCCTCTTTCTGATTTAAATTTGTGGCTTGATAGAGTTAATCATGTCCAAAAATTTGTTTCTGAAAATGAAAACTTTGTTGAAATTTTGGAAGCAATAAACAGGGTTTTAAGAATTACGGCTAACCATAAAACAACAAATGAAATTAAAACCGCACTTTTTGAAGATGAAGAAGAAAAAACACTCTTTGACGCTATTGTTCAGGCGCCGCAGATAACTTTTGAAAATATGGGCGATATCAAATTTTTTGTTAATCCGCTTCATAATTTCTTTGATAAAGTGCTTGTTATGGCGGAAGACGAGGACATTAAAAATAACAGATTGAATCTTCTCGGTATTCTTGCAAACAGATTTAATTCAATCTGTGATTTTTCAAAAATCGTTTCAAGATAAGGTTTTATAAATGAAAATTCTTTTTGTTACGGACCTTTGCCCGATTGAAAGAAAAGAAAAGCTTCCGAATACTCTTTTAAATTTTATCAAAGATTTTACCGCCCTCGGACATGAGGTATTGTTATTGCGCCCTAACGTTATCCTGAACGTTTTAATCAGAAAAAGAAAAATTATCCCCGAAGGCGTATATGAATATTCGGGAATAAAATCAATCAATAAAAATTTTTTAACTCCGTTTTTTAGCGTGAACCAATTCAAGTTTTTAAAAGACAAAAATTTTGATATCATTTTATCTCATATGCCATCAGGCATTCTTGCGGCAAATAAAATTTCAAAGCTCCTTAATATCCCTTATTTTGCCTCCGTGCATTCAAGCGACATTACGGTATTGGAAGATATAAAATACTTTTTTGTTAAAAACGAAATGAAAAAAGCATATCTGGAAGCAAAAAAAGTTTTGCCCAGATCTTTTTGGCTGAAAGAAAAAATTGAAAAAATAATTCCCGAATTAAAAGATAACACATTTGTCATACCTTCAGGAATTGATTCAAAACTGATTCTCGGTTTTGATGAAATAAATTCTAAAGCCGATAAATTTTATGGTATGCCATTAAAAATATTTGCTGCAGGTTCTCTTATAAAAAGAAAAAACTTTCAATCTTTAATTACGGCAGTTAAAGATATAGATGATATTGAATTAAAAATCGCAGGCTCCGGTCCGTATGAAAAAAAATTAAGGACACTTATTAAAAAATATAATTTAAAAAACAAAGTAAAATTACTCGGACAAAAATCTAATGAAGAAATATATTCTCTTATGGACGAAGCAAATGTATTTATTCTCCCCTCTTATAAAGAAACTTTCGGCATGGTTTATCTTGAAGCGCTTGCAAGAGGCTGTATCGTAGTTTGTACAAAAAATTCAGGCATGTCAGGGTTTATAAAACACGGCTATAACGGCTTTTTAACCGATTCGACCCCGAAGGGCATAAAAGATACGATAAACGAAATAAAACAGATAAAATCGCCCGAAACAATTATAAAAAATGCCCTTTGTACATCATCGGACATGACAAGTACAAAAATGGCAAAAAATTATTTAAACATAATTCAAAATATTCTTTTTTAGGATATAATCAATAGTATTAATAAATAAGGAATTAAAACAATGCAGGCAAGAAGAGCTTCAAGAGAGCTGGCTTTAATATTATTTTCTCAGCTTGGAAAAGATTTGGATAAATATTCATCAACCGACTTTAAAGATATCGTTTTAAATTCAATAAGAACGCTTATAGGTAATTCAGAAGATGAATTGCAGCTTGTAACAAGCGAATTGTCGGAATTTAAAGATTATATTACCGAATATGAAAATAACCATAAAGATAATCTGGAAAGACCCCTTGATGCGCCCAATATCCCCGTTAAGGTTCCGATGACGGATTCTATGGTTCAAAAAATAGATACCCTTTTGTCTTCTGCGGAAAAAACCCTGTCTGCGCTTGAAGTTGCGGAATTAAGCATATTATCGGACAGAAACGATGTTAAAAAATATGTTGAATTAATTTTTAAAACTTATAAAGATAAAAAACCCGAAATTGATAACATTATTAAACAGTATGCAATAGGCTGGGACATCGAAAGATTATTTAAAATAGACAAAGATATTTTAAGAATTGCAATAGTTGAACTTGTTTATATTAAAGATGCTCCCGTTAAAGTTGTTATTGACGAAGCGCTTGAACTTGCCAAAAAATATTCGACCGATGAATCCCCTTCTTTTATAAACGGAATTTTGGCAAAAGTGGTTGAATCGTATGTTTAATTTTTTTAAAAAAAAAGACGAAGATAATATTGAAGCAAAAGGTGCTCTCGGTGCGCTGAAAGATGCCGTTTCAAAAACTTCCAAAGTGCTTGTTCAAAATGTTTTAAATATCGTTTCAAATAATGACGAAATAGACGAATTTGTTTTGGATGATATTGAAGCTTCGCTTATTAAAGCGGATATTGGCGTCGATTTGGCGCTTCAGATTGTTGAAAATATAAAAAATAATAATATTAAACCGACGGGAGTTAAGGAATTTTTAAAATCGCAATTTGAAGAAATTTTAAATCTTGCAGGCTCAAATGAATTGAAATTCGATTTTGACAAATTGAATATTTACTTCGTAACGGGTGTTAACGGGGCGGGAAAAACGACATTAATCGGCAAACTTGCATACAGGATGAAAACGGAAGGCAAAAAAGTTTTACTTGCCGCAGGTGATACATTCAGGGCGGCAGCCGAAGAACAATTGGATATCTGGTCCAAAAGGGCGGATGTTGACATTGTAAGGGAAGACAAGGCAGACCCCGCATCAATCGTATACAGAGCCATAGAAAAGGCAAAAAACGAAAATTATAACGTCCTGATAATTGATACCGCAGGCAGGCTTCAAAATAAATTCAATTTGATTGAAGAACTTAAAAAAATTAAAGGCGTTATTGATAAAAAAGCGCCCGATGCTAATTTTGAAAGCATACTGGTTTTGGATGCAAACCTCGGGCAAAACGGTCTAAATCAGGCAAAAGTTTTTAAAGAGGCGGTCGAATTAACGGCTGTAGCTTTAACTAAGCTTGACGGCTCGTCCAAAGGCGGTGTAATTTTTGCGATTGCAAAAGAATATAATCTTCCCGTTAAATTAATCGGTGTCGGCGAAAAAATCGGCGACCTTAAAAACTTTAACAAAGACGAATTTATAAGCGCAATTTTTTAGAGAATTCCTTTCATCATTTCGCCCACAAATTCTTCAAGGTTGATATATTCGCCTTCTTTTTTCGGTTTTGCCGATATTGCTGACGATTTTCTTATTCTCTCAAGCTCTTCGGGTGTCGGAACTTCCCACTTTGTTATATTCTGGTTGTCTTCCATTCCCCATATATTCTCGCTTATTATCGTATAAACCTGTCCGTCCGAATTTTCACTGAATTTTTCGCGAATAATCGGCGTTCCGTATTGTTTTATTTCATCGGGAACTTTTGACATATGACATCTCGGGTATACTCCGCCTGTTGTCATTTCGGGAATTTCTCCTTTTGATATCCTGTCGATTGCCATATATGCGGAACTGTTTTCATTGTCAAATGCTGGAAGGTCATCTGCAAAATACATATAAGCGATACCGTCTCTTATCGGGTTATCCGTTTCGGGGTCTGCTTTATATCCGAGCTGTTTAACTTCCTGCATTGTTTTGTCGTATAATCTTGCGGTATTGTCGTTGTGCATTCTGCGGTCTGCTTCGCTGCAGGCTTTCGGAAATGCTCTTACCATTGTGTCATAAAACATCGGGAAACTTGTCGGTGTTGACATATAATATGAAAACATTGCCATGCAGGCGGGCACCATTTCATCTATCGCCTTTTGCGGAGCCCTTTTGTACGGAAATTCATACTCTTGCTTGGATTTGTCTTTTGATTTGCTGCTCAATCCTTCCGCCAGTTTATTAACAAGAAATTGTGTTTCTTTATCATTTATTTTAAGCTCTTCGGCGGACAAATCATAAGGACCGTATGTTTCTTTTATTTCTCTGTTAACTGCTGCCTGCCCTTTAAAATAAACCGCATTCGGCTGCAGGTTTAAATCGGCTCCCGTGGTTGTGCTTGTTGAGGGGGGAATTTCAGGGGAATTTTTTATATTATTTTTTGTGTTATTTTGTACTGATACGTTTCTATTGCCCAAGCTGTCGCCCAAGCTTGCTCTTGATACCGATAATCCCATTTTTACAACACTTTCTTTTATTTCGGTAATGGCTTTATTTGTTCTCAAATTCTAACAAAAAAACAATGTGTCATCAATAATGCTTACTTTTTTGCTTCATAAATTTTAATAATTTGACTTATTTTATGGTATGCCGTAATAAATTTTTAAATTTCCGTTATCCCCTTAATATACAAACATTTTAAGCCGATATAAACGGCCCGTTTTTCAATAACTTAAAATGAAATATAAAGGGAGGCGCTTAAATGTATAAGATTATTGCTGATAATGAAGAAATTACAAATACCAACGTACAAAACTGGGTAATTGAATATAAAAACGGTATTTTACCCAAAAGACAAAAACTCTCGGATTATTATGACGGAAGAAACGAAATAATAAAACAAAATGCCGTGGAAGGGCGGCCCAATTATTCAATTAATGTTAATATGGCAAAATATATAACCGATGTTGCAACGGGCTATACTTTCGGTAAACCCGTTTCGTATTCCGTAAACAACAACGGCTCTAAACGTTTTCTCGATATTTTATTAAAAGCAAATGCCGAAAATTTTTCGGATGAACTTGATTATCAAATCGGCGGAGATATGTCGGTATTCGGCGTTGCGTATCAGCTTGTATATCTTGATTCTTCAGACAGTAAAGCAAAAGTAAAATTTAAACGTCTTGATCCTCTAAGAACTTTTATGGTATGCAATAATTCCATAGAAGAAGAAATTTTTTGCGCGGTATATTTTCACGATTATATTGAAAATAAGCAGTTTAAAACGTCGGTATACGTTTGGGATAATCATTTTTTGCATATATTTGAAGGCTGCGCAAATTCTTTTTCGCTGACTTCAAAATCTCCTCACTATATGGGGCAGATTCCCGTTATTCAATCTTTAAACAATGATGATGCCTTCGGAGATTTTGAGCCCGTTGTCGATTTGCTGGATTCGCTAAGTCTTATGGTATCCAATAATACCGATGATCTTCAATCGATTTCAAATGCCATTCTTGCCGTTGTGGGCGGCAAACTCGGCGAAGAAGAAATAAAACAGATAAATAAATTTAAAGTTGCAAATCTCCCCGAAAACGCCTCCATGTGCTGGGTGGTTAAAAATTCCGATATAAATGCCGTATTGGGGCAAATTAAATATCTTTTGGATTTTATTTTTCAGATTTCAATGGTGCCCGATTTATCGGATGATGCCTTTGCGGGCAACTTATCGGGTGTTGCAATGCAGTTTAAAATGTGGGGCATTGATCAATTATGGACAAGTAAAATAAGAAAATATAAAACCTGTCTTTATAAAAGAATAAAAATGATTTTGAGAATACACGGTCTTAATGAGGATGCGGCAAAAGATTTTTCAATTTCTTTTTACAGAAATCTTCCCGAAAATATGGCACAGGATTACGAAATTGCAAAAAATTTATCGGGCGTTTTATCTTTGAAAACCATATTAAAAAATCTTTCAATCGTTGAAGATGCCGAAGCTGAATATAATACGATTTTGTCCGAAAAACTTCCTTAAAATATCAAATGCGGGGAGGGAGTGGTGGCAATAGACATCTGAATGGCACTTTAGCGGCGCCTTAAATTTTTAAGGCGTCTTTTTTTAATTTTAAATTGGTGTTATTATAAATATATGAAAAAGATTATTGTATTGTTATCCGTATTGTTTTTATTGCAATCGCAGACTTTTGCAATTAATTTCGGCATGTATAAACCGGAAGAAGATTACGGACTTATTGACGGAATTCAGCTTAATTTTTCCAAAAGAGACAGAGAACAAGCGGGAGATAAATTTATCCAGCTGAAACAGGAAGTCCCCGGTGAAAAAGAGCGAATGGAAAGAGAAAAAGCGCAATACGAGAAAGATAAAGACCAAAAAGCGGATGATGAATATCAGATGTTTAAATTTATGCTCGATGATACTATTCCGTTTTAATTTATGCTATGCCATAAAAAAATTATATTATTAAAAAACCTCTCAAAATTTGAGAGGTTTTAATTTTGTCTATACTTACAGGATGTTTGATGTAACAATGAAGTGAACTCTGCATCCTGACGAGTTTTCGGGTTTGTTTCCGATAGGTACGCCTATATATACGTTAGCCGATAAATATCTTGTAAGTTTTAATATTGCGCCGCCGCCCACTGACATAATGTAATCCGGTCCGTCGTTTGAGACGTGTCTGTTGCCGAACCAGCCGATGTCATAGAAGCCTGCAAGTCTGATACTGTCATCAATAAAGTGTAATTTTTCGGGTAATACCATCCTTAAGAACGGAACAGGGAATCTTAATTCAACCGAACCTGCGGCACCGTAATCTTTTAAGAAGAATGTTTCTTCATAACCTCTGACGGTTGACATACCGCCGAAGCTCATTCTTTCAGAAGGCAACAGCGCTCTGTTTGCCCATTGACCTTTAGCCTGAATAATTGCCGTTGATCTAAAGGGCAATACCTGTATTCTTGCTAAGTTACCGGTGATTTTCCAGCCTCTGTTTGAAGGAATACTGTCTTTGAATGAACCCGTGGTATCCATACCCATATCAAGGCTGTTTGTTGCGCCAAACCAGTTCAAACCGACCGATGTTCCGACGTTTGCAAACCATTTGCCGTAAAAGTCGTCTTTAATACTTGTTAAATTAAGTTTTACGTTACGGCTTCTGTATTTATACAAATCTAACCCGCCAAGCCACGTGCTTTCCGTGTTTCTTAAATCAAAGCCGATATCGCCGTATAATTTATAATTGTCCGTTTTAACCAATCTTCTTGAAATACTGAAGAATAAGTTATGAGATTTTGATTCCAAATCCAAAACCTCAAACGCTCCTGCGGGGCTTGCGCTCGAATAAGAATAACCGACGTTCAATTTGGTTTCTTTTGTGGCGGTTAAAGGAACGCTGTACATAACGCCCTGGCCGAATGAATGTCTTGCCAGTGTTGTTGTTGAATATAACTGGTCGCCGAATCCTGTCAGGTTATACAACCCTGCAAAGAAGATTGCCCTGTGAAGACCGGTATAGGAAGTACCCATATCGTCCCATCTGAAATCAAAGTCAAGAGGAAATCTGTCTTTAACGGTCAGTTCAAGGTCGGTTAATTCCGCCGATTCTTCGTTGTCTTCAAGTGAAATGGCGCCCGTCATATACCCTGAAGCGTTCATTTCTTTTAATGATTCTCTTATATCATTAACGTTTAATAAGCTTCCGGGTTCAATATATTTATCTCTTAAAAACTGGTTATTCAAATAAGAAGTTCTGTTCCATTTGTTTCCCGTTACGGTAACGTTTCCGTATTTACCTTCCATAATATTAATTACGATGTTGCCGTCCTGTACTTTTTGGGGCGCAAGATATGCAACCGATGAAATATAGCCGTGTTTTTGATAATGTTCGGTTACCATATTGGTAATTCCGACCAAATCGCCGACCGTTACCCTTGTTCCTATCTTATCGCAGATAAGGTTCATTAATTCTTCTTCGGTGAATGCGGTGTATCCTTTAAAAGTGATTGAATTTAATATAAAGCTCGTTTCCTTGTTCGGCAATTGGTCAACCTGACTTTGGAGCTCTTTATTCATTATGATTTCACCGGTGTCTTTATGCTTTTCTTTATTTTCTTCACTGGCTTTAAATTCATATTCTTTAAATTGTAATAAGTTTGTGGTATCAATAACGCCCGAGTCAAAGTTACCTACCGAGTTAGCAAAATTGGTTGCGGCGCTGTCCGCGTATGCGGGGTTATATTGTGCGGATGCGGCAAAAATGCAAATAGCCAAACCGGGCAGAACTTTTTTAAAAAATGTATTGTTTCTCACCTTTTAATTCCTTTTCATACTTGTTTTTCTACAAGGTTTTTAGATAGTCAGGGTTTTTTACACTTACAAATAATAATATATGGCAATATATATTTATTCAATAAGCTAAATAAATGATATTTACAGGATTACAAAATAATATTCCCTGAACATTTTTTTGCAACCTTGTGAGCGTAAAAAACACGTAAATTTTAAAATTTGCTAGCAAAAAAATAACTTTTATGGTATAATTTGCCTTGCCAGATTGATATACCGGTTATATTTACAAAATTTTACAAAAGTCAGTGCAAAAAAGAGCAATATTTTTTTTGTTCATGTTTTTAATTTTAATATAATAACAGTTGGTTTGAGTAATTACTTTTGGAAATTAAGCACAATACACAATTAGAAAGGACGAATATGAGAAACCACTCATCAAGAGGAATTAACACAAAGAAAATTACCTCATTTTTGGCTCTTTTGAGCTTTACGTCTTATATGCCGATAAGCTGCCTTCCTGCTTTTGCGGATATCGGGGCTAATACATTGCCCGATTTAAATCAGTCCGTAAACGGCAGCGTTGACATTAACGGCAGCCAGATGGACGTTAGTGTTGTAGGCGGCAAAGGTACGGTCGGCCAGTTTGACTGGAATTCATTTAACGTAGGTAAAGATGCAACGGTTAACTGGGTATTCAATGCAAACAATCAAACCGCACTGAACAGAGTATTAGCTTCAGGCGGTATGTCTTATATTTACGGTAAATTAACCGAATCATCGGGCACAGGCTGCCCCGGCTGCGTAAATACCGGTAAAGTTATCTTAATTAACCCGTCAGGTATTTTATTCGGCAACGGTTCACAGGTTGACTTAAACTCGTTTACCGCATCAACTTATGACATTAAAGGCGCTAAAGACCTTAAAGATTTATCGGCTGCCGAATTAAAACAATATGCCGATATGCAATATGCAGCTTCAAATAACGGCAACTTATTCAATATTGCAGGTTATAACAAAACCGTTCAATTCGTTGCAAACGACAATATGGTTGACGGCAACGGATATATTACGGCAGATGCAACGGGAACAAGACTTGCTTCAATCGTTGCTGACGGAGCTGATTTTAACGTAGATAAATCGCTTGCTATGGTAGGCAACAAAATCGATATCGCTAATTCAAGCTTAAAAACAAACTACTCAAGCGATAACGTTAATGCTTCAAACGGAACTCAACAAAGATCAAATATTAAACTCGTAACGGGCGACGGCGTTCATTTCTATTATGAATCCGCAGGTTCAATCAGAAACAACATCTCCGTTGATAAAGCAACCGACAAAAAAGCAACCGAAGATTACGGTATCAACATTAAAGATTCTCAAATCAGAACAGGTAACTTCTTAGCTTGGAACGGTGTTGATAAAACTAACAGCAGCATCAATATCGACGGTTCAAAAATCTATACCAAAAAATTATTGGGTAAATCATACGCAAGCTCAAACGGAACCGTTTATGATAAAACCCAAACCGGTACAAACGGTAACATTGAAATTGCAAGCAGCGGCAAAATCAATATCAATAATTCAGATATTCAAACAACAAACGACGCTAAAGACGGCGCAAGCATTTCAAGCGATATTGCATACGGAAATATGACAATTACGGCTAATGATGATATTACCGTTAAAAATTCTCAAATCAGAACGGCTGATTCTACAAAAAATACTTCCGCAAGCAATATCACCGCAGGCAACATTAACATTACTTCAAACGAAGGCAGCGTTAACTTAATTCAAAATTCATCGGAAACGGGCGAAATTTATGATAACAATGCGGTTGCCGCAGCAGGTAATTTAACAATCAATGCCGCAGGCGACGTTAAAGTTGACGGTTATGATAAAGTTCAGGCTGTAGGCCACGGCACCGCTAACGGAGCTTCATCATTTACCGACAGAACAATCACAATTAACGGCGACAACGTAAACTTCAAAGATACGTTATTAACATCCAAAAACTTAAACGTTAATGCAGCCAAAGATATTAACGTATTAACAACGAATGTTAAAGCAGATAACACAAATCTTTACGGTGCCGATACCACAATTGATGATTCGACATTAACTTATAACAACTTATCATTCTATAATTCGGATAAGAAAAACAATGTAACAATCAAAAACAGCACAAGACTTGAAGATAAAAACGATACAACGTTAAAAATTTCTACAAACGGAAACTTAACTCTTGATAACAACGAATTAAGAGATGCTTCCGGACAAAGATATAACGCATACGACCTTGAATCTACACAAGGTAACATCGCTCTTAAAAATGATTCATTTGCTTGGTCGCAGGACGGCAACGTTACTTTAAATGCTAAAAACGGCGGAATTACGGTTGATAAATCTTATGTATATGCCAACGGCGGCAACACAACCTTAAACGCTAAAAATAACATTGCGGTTAATGAATCAACCGTATGGGCAAAAGACGGCAATATGTCCGTAACTTCAACGGCAGGCAAAATTACTTCAACATCATCCGAAATTGCTGCTGAAGGCGGAAATACCGTATTAAGCCAGGCTCTTACAATGGATCTTGATAAAGACTTTATCAATTCAAGAGTAGGTGCAACGGAAAAACTTTCATTAATCTCTGATGCAGACGTAGTCGGCACAACAATCGTCAGCGGCACCGGCCATATTAATGAATACGATGATCTTCTCGCATTAAACGATAAAGTTTCAAATTCTTGGTTCATCTATTCAGACGCATTGGTTGATGCAGGCAACAACGTTTCAATCTCTGATTTGGCTTCGGCTCAAAACGTTGACTTTGTTGCAGGCAACAATATCAACCTTGCAAGCACCGCTGATATGACTTTAACCGATGTATCAACCAACGCTGCAAACAATACAACAATTGCAGCCGCAGGCAAACTTGTTACCGACGGTTATGAAATCAAAGGCGGTAAAAAGACAACAATGGAAGGCGCAACCGTTACGACAAAAGATAACAGCGTAATTGCAACAAACGGCAACAAACTTGCGGTTAATGCAGACGGCAATATTGATATCACGGTAACGGGCGTAAACAATAAAAATAACGGTATTGAAATTAACGCAGATGTTAATACATCAAACGGCTCCGATCCTCTTGAAGGAAAAACCGTTAGTGTAACTGCTGCAGACGGCACACTCGCAATTTCAAAAATCAAAGCAGACACATTAGATATCGTTGCGGATGAAATCTTAGCCGCTAAAACAACAATCTCCGAAACAACGGATAACATTTCGGAAATGGTTGCTGCAGGCGCTGATATAGATGATAAAGGATACATTGAAATCAGAACCGAAGGCGGATTTAACCTTGATCCTACAACCGATTACAATGAAAATAACAGCGGTATCTACACCGGCGGTAACTTCGGCACCACGGTAACCGAAGAAACAAAACCCGTAGGCGATGAATATTCGAAAGAAACAATCGGCAATTCTACTTCAACGGTTGAATCAGAACTCGTAGGCTCCGACACTACGGTTGGTGAAGAAATCGGCAGAACCGAAGTTTCAAGAACGCCTATCAGCACCGAAACCAAAATCGTAACTGGTGCAGACGGACAGCAATATGTACAAACAACTACAACGTACGAAGTAACATACGATGTTGAATATTCAACAACAACTACCGAAAGATATGAAGATACGACAATTACAAAAACTGAAGTAACCACGACAACATATCAAGACTATGAAACAACTGCTACTTCAAACGATAAACAACATATTGCAACATTAAATAAAGAAGAACAAAACGGATTCGTTCTTGTATACGGTAAGAAAGATACCGATACAACGACAACTACCGAAGTTGTAGGCACGGATACAAGAATCGATACGACATACTCGGATCCTGTACTCAGAACGGAAACAATCACGGGTACAACGACAAAAACAGAAACAGTAACCGATTCACGTACCGAATTGCTTCCTTGCGAACCTGAAGATGATATGGATCCCGATATGGGCGATACGGATATCTCAAGATACGTAACAATTCCTCGTCATCAGGAAGGCATCAGCAACTCGGCCCCCGTTCAAAACGACTTGGCTGACACAACATCAACGGTTGTTGCAGCAGCTGCAAGACTTCAAATTGAAGATGACGCGGCAAGCGCAAGCGATTCAAGTCTGACAAATACAACAAAACAACATTCTCAAGATGATGAAGATATTTTAGAATAATCAAAACTGAAATATATCTTGAACAAAAAGGCGGGAATTAATTTTCCCGCCTTTTAATTATGTTAACAATTCTAACTTATTTTACATTATGTTATCTTTTGCTTACAATTATTACTATATGCGCCAAAACAGTAAGAAAACAAAAAAAATAGTAAAAATATATTTAATATCATTGATTCTCCTGGCTCTTTGCGCCCAAGGCGCATACGTTGCGGCAGAACCTTCAAGAAGAACCATTGAAGCAATCAGGCAGGTATCGACTAACCCCGATAATGATTCCGTTTCGGCATTTATCAATGCAATGATAAGGGAATACAGAAAATCAAACTGGAGAAAAGAATATGAAGATGCTGCCGATTATCTGAGGGCCGCACTGTATTTTTTGAGCCAAAAACCGGATACAAGAAAATATGAATCAACCCTAAATAAATTAAACAAGGTTTTATCAAAGCTTGAAGTTGATATGAGCTCTGAAAACAGACTTGAAATCGCCAAAAATCTCTTTTTAGAGGGCAAATACTTTGCAAGCGGATACGAATTTTCAATTCTTTTAAAAGAAGAATACGAACCCGATCTTTGTTATGAATATATGGGCGACATTGCAAGAAAATTCGGCTCGGACGAGACAGCGTTTGCTTTTTATCAAAAATCTCTTGAAATAAACCCCGATAATTTGAATGCAAAATATAAATATGCCAACCTTCTTTTAAAGCAGGGCAAAAACGATTATGCAAGAATATATTTTGAAGAAGTAATAGAAAATACCAATTCTGAGGGCGTTATAAACGAAATTATAAACACTTTTATAAACGAGATTAATGCTAACCCTGACGATGAAAATAACTATGGTATTTTAGGGCTTGCGTATCAAAAATTGGGTCAGTATGATAAAACATATCAGCTTTTAAAAAAAGCAATTATGATGAACCCGAATGATATATTTTTAATGTATTATCTGGGTAATTTACTGTTTAATATAGGCGAATATTCTTTTGCGGATGAAATATATACCGAAATTCTTGAAGAAAATCCTTACGAATCCCAGATAAGAATTTCCCGTGCAAAATCTTATGCGGCAATAAGCGAATATGAAAAGGCGATTAAAGATTACCAGATTGTGCTTGCAATGTATCCCGACAGCCTTCAGGCACAATACGGAATGTACACACTTTTAAAGGATAGAATTCCTCTTGAGCGCATAGTAAATCTTTTTTATCCTCTGGAGCCGGATTACAAATTAACGGATGAAGGCTATAACAGCCTCGGGTATCTGGCAAACAAAATAGGAAACACTATGGATGCTTCCGTTTTCTTTGAAAAATCGCTGAAATTAAACCCGAAATCGGAAATTCCATATATTGAGCTTTATAAAATATATCAGCTGCTGGGGCTTGACGATAAGGCAAAGGAAACCCTTCTGAAAGGATATAAGCTCTTTCCCAAAAATCAGGAAATTTTAGACCTTTATTCCGCCGCAAATTCAGATAAGATTGATGAAAAAAATAATGTTGCAATGTCATATATGAACGAAGGCGAATACAAAAAAGCAATTGCCGTATACAGCCAGATTGAACCTAAAACCGCAGAAACATATGAAGCCGTTGCAAATTGTTACCGCCAGCTTGCAGACTTTAAAAACGCAATTATTAATTATAATAAATCGGTTGAAATAAATCCTGAAAATTCTGAAGTTTATTATGCTCTGGGCGTAACTTATCTTGAAGCAAACAATACCGATAAAGCTAAAGAAATGTTTACAAAATCGCTTGAAAAAGACGAGAGAAACATAAAATCCAAAAAAATGCTTGCTTTTATCGAACAAAAAGAGATTATAAAGAGCCTTGATCTGGCTTATGAATTTTATGAAAAGAAAGATTATGCAAGCGCTCTCAGGTATCTTGACAGCGCTGTTCAAACTTTCCCGAACGACGCCAAGGTTTATTATTACAGAGGGCTTACAAGAAGCGAACTCGGGGATTATAAGGGCGCTGTTGAAGATTTAAAAGAAACCGTTGCAATAGACAGAACCTATATTGTTGCATACTATAAACTGGGCGAATTTTTGGAAAAATTGAACAAAGAAAAAGAAGCAATGTTTATGTATGAAAAATATTTGGGCGCGGAAACCCTTGACCCCGAACTTGCAAAGAAGGCACAGCAAAAAGTAATTCAGCTGGGTGAAAAATATTATTAAGGTAAATAAAATGGATAAAATTAATAAAACCGCAATTGTTATTCCCGCAAGGCTTCATTCCACAAGGCTTAAAAATAAGCTTTTACTTGAAGTTAATTCTAAACCCATAATTCAGTGGGTTTATGAAAGTGCAAAAAAATCAAAACTTGCAAAAAGAATAATTATCGCAACCGACAGTGAAGAAATTTATGGCAAGGCACAAAATTTTGGCGCTGAAGTTGAAATGACATCTTCCGAGCATAAATCGGGTTCGGATAGAATAGCAGAAGTTGCAAAAAGGCACCCGGAGTTTGATTATATTTTGAATATGCAGGGAGATGAACCCCAGATAACGCCCGAAGTTATTGATTTAGCGCTTGATTTAATTCAGAATAATCCTTGTGATATTTCAACGCTTGTAAGGGAAATAACCGATATTGAACAAATCGAAAGCCCGAATTGCGTAAAATGTGTTTTTGACAAAAATTTTAACGCTCTTTATTTTTCAAGATACCCGCTGCCATATCCCAGGAACAAAGAATTTGCTAAATATTATGCCCACATAGGAATGTACGGCTATAAAAGGGATTCACTCTTAAAAATGACATCGTTTCCGCAGGCGGAAATTGAAAAAGCGGAATCATTGGAGCAATTAAGAGCTCTATATAACGGAATGCAAATTAAAGTCGGAATAACCGATTTAAACCCCACAGGAATTGATACGATTGAAGATTTTAATAAATTTAAATCAATTGCTCAAAAATAATTTATGGCATAGCATAATAAAAAACCTTCTTTAAAGAAAGAAGGTTTTTTAAAAGTTATTTTATAACGGATTGTTAACCGCCGGCAGCTTCGCCGCCATCACCGTTATTCACATATACGCAGTTTCCGCCGCCATCATCGCCGACAGGCTGCCATTCAAAGCCATTGCCCATAGATTCGCAAGCGTTGCGCCCTGCGTTTTCTGCACCCTGACCAACAGTGCTTGCCGCGCCTCTTAATGCACCGCCTATGTTATTACCCAACAACTGCAGGGCAGCAATTGCAACTACGGCAACCATTGCCAGAATAAGTGCATATTCAATCAAGCTCTGTGCTTTTTTCTTTTTAGCTAAAATCAATCTCATACTCAAATAACCTTTAATTATTACTTTTAAAATTATGGTAACACACCTTTAATATGAAGTAAATAACGTTAAGTTAAAACTACATCATATTATGTATTATACCACACCTTCCGCATACCTAACAATACGGTTAACAATTATTCATATCGTTACTTTTTATACGGTTTTTCGGTATATAAAAAGCTGCATTAAAGATAAAAAAACGGACCTCAATTTTTGAGGTCCATAAAGTGTTCTTTTCAAAATTTATGATTCGGAAGCTTCACTTTCCGCTGCGGGGGCTTCTTCCGTGTTCGCAGCTTCTGCTGCAGCTGCAGCAGCTTCAGCCTCTTTTTGTTTTTGTTCTTCTAATTTTGCAAGCGCTTTTCTGGATAATTTTTGTTCGGCTTTTTTGTTGTAAATTAAGCTGCCGTTTTCATCGCAGTTTCTGATTAAATATTGAACGGTTTCCGATGCTTGAGCGCCTTTTTGAATCCAGTTTTGTGCGCTTTCTTTATTTAATTTCATTTCTTTTGTTTTGGGATTATAGTGTCCTAATTCTTCAATGGGAGCGCCTTCTCTTTTTGAGCGGGAATCAATAACGACAATTCTGAATGTCGGATTCTTTTTATATCCCAATCTTTTAAGTCTTATTTTAACCACTTTTATTGTCTTTCTCTTTTTTTAACTGTTACTTACATTATGAAATCACAAAGAAAATTTGTTTGCAAGCGTTTTTAAAACTCTTTTTTAAAATTTGTCAACAATTTTTTAATTTTTTCCGGTTGAGCCGAATCCGCCTTCGCCTCTTTGAGTTTCGCTTAATTCTTCAACGATTTCGATGTTTGCTTTTGTTACCGATGCGATTATCATTTGGGCAATTCTCTCGCCCCTTTTAATTATGTATGTATCGTTTGATAAATTTACAAGCCCGACTTTTACTTCGCCTCTGTAATCTTCATCAATCGTGCCGACACAATTTATAAGGCTTATTCCGTGTTTAATTGAAAGTCCGCTTCTGGGGCGTATTTGCGCTTCGTAATTTTTCGGAAGCTCAATTTTAATGCCTGTTGGAACCAAAAATCTTTCAAGCGGTTTTAAAACGATATCTTCATCGTTTGATGCAACGAGGTCCATTCCTGCGGCGCCCTCGGTTTTATATTCGGGCAAACCCGCACAATGAGCAAGTTTTTGTATTTTTAACGTAATTTTTTCTTTTGTTTCAATCATTTTTTCTCTCCGATATTTAATTCCCATATAATTTTTAATCCGTTTAAGGTTAATTCTTTATTGACATAATCAAACGGCCGTTTCATATTGTTGAATAATATGTTTGAAAAACCGCCCGTTGCAATTATTGTTGCTTTTTGTCCGAGCTCTTTTTCGCACAAATCAATCATTCCTTCAACCATACACTCATGCCCTTTTACGACACCCGACAGCATGGCATCAATCGTATTTTTCCCGATTGCACTTTTCGGTGCTTCAATTTTAAGTTTTGGCAGTTTTGAAGTGAATTGGCTTAAAGATTTTGTTTGAATTTTTGGTCCGGGGGCAATAATGCCGCCTATAAAATTTGAATTTTTATCTACGATATCAAACGTTGTTGCCGTTCCTATATCTATAACAATGGCGGGTAATTTATATAAAACTGCTGCCGCTGCGGCATTTGCAATTCTGTCTGCTCCTGCTTCTTTGGGTTCATCCAGTGCAATTTTGACAGGCAGCTTTGATTTATATGAAACACAGTATGCTTCAACATTAAGATAATTTTTTATTGCGATTTTGATTGTTTCGCCTAAAGTCGGTACAACCGATGATATTATTGCGGAATTTATTTTTTCTTTCATGGCTTTTGTGTGCAGAAGCGCTGAAATTAAAACTCCGTATTCATCGGATGTTTTTATATGATCGGAAGCTATGCTCCAGATGTTAATAAGTTTATCTTTATCATAGATGCCGATGTTTGTATTAGTGTTTCCTATATCGCAAACCAGTAACATAAGATAATTATCGCATAAAAAAATGTGCGAATTTAAAAAACCCGCACAATGTCATAAATAAGCACAATTTATAACTGAAAGAAAAATTAAGCTTTGTCTCCAGCCGATACACACGTAAAGATTCTAAAACCTTCCGCGCAAAATCTTAAATTTTCCTTCCTTTATGTTAATTATTACGGTAGTTTTATAAAAAACTTTAGCTTTTTGTTACAAAACTTCACATACACTTATTTTTTTGGCAATTATATTCAGGTTATATACTTTATATATATAAGTTACTAAAAAAAGGAGGCATTATGGCAAACGGTTCATACCTTATGGCATTGGCAACAACCCAAATGCTTACCGTTCAAGCAAACCATCTTGAAATGCGCCTTCTTAAAATCAGTGAAGAAAAGAACCTTAAACACTTGCAGCAAAGCGCTGAAATAAGCAGATATTCTTCGGAAATGACAGGGCTTGTTGAAGCAAAAAGAAATGAACTCGGTGAAAATCCGACATCTGAAGAATACAGACAAAATATGTCCGAAATTGAATCAATTGAAAACGAATATCAAATAATTATAAATTCAATCCAGGATACAATGAATGCTAACGAAAAAAGACTTGAAACCCAGCAGGAAGTTGTAGAAACAAGACTCGAGAGCATAAATTCTTCGCTCGACAGTTGGAAAGAACTCAAAAACGCAAAAGCGGAAGCAAACGGATATTTTAATAATAACTAAAAAGCCTCTTAAATTAAGAGGCTTTTTAGTTTCAGCTTTTTAATTCTTCTTTTGAAAAATGTTTTTCTATAAAGCTTGTATTAAACTGTCCCGATATAAAAACATCATTGTTTAAAATTGCCTTATGGAAGGGAATTGTTGTTTTGATACCGGTTATAATATATTCATCCAACGCTCTTAAGGCTCTTTTTCTTGCATCTTCCCTGTTTACCCCCCAGCAGATTAATTTTCCGACCATAGAATCGTAATAAGGAGGAATTGTGTATCCCGTATAAGCATGGGAATCAATTCTGACTCCAAACCCGCCCGGGGCAATGTATCCTTCGATTTTTCCCGCAAACGGCATAAAATCTCTTGAAGGGTCTTCGGCATTAATTCTGCATTCGATTGCATGGCCTCTTAAAACAATATCATCCTGAGTAACGGACAATCTTTGACCCGAAGCCACTCTTATTTGTTCTTTTACGATATCAACGCCCGATATCATTTCCGAAACGCAATGTTCAACCTGAACCCTTGTGTTCATTTCCATAAAATACCATTTTTTATTATCGGGATCCGATTCGTCAAGCAAGAATTCCAAAGTTCCCGCCCCTTCGTAATTAATGGCTTTTGCCGCATTAATTGCCGCCTGTCCCATTTTTTGTCTTATATCTTCCGTAATGGCAGGGCTCGGCGCTTCTTCAAGAAGCTTTTGATGTCTTCTTTGAATTGAACAGTCCCTTTCTCCCAAATGAACGACATTTCCGAAGCTGTCCGCTAAAATTTGAACTTCAATGTGTCTCGGGTTGATTAAATATTTTTCGCAATAAACTTCAGGGTTTGCAAATGCGTTTTGCGCTTCCTGACGGCATAAATTGAATGCATCTTCAAGTTCATCTTCATTGTGAACGATTCTCATGCCCTTTCCGCCGCCGCCCGCCGTTGCTTTTATTATAACGGGATACCCGACTTCTTTTGCAAATTCTCTGATTTCATCCACATTGTCAACAAGACCTGTCCCGGGGGTAACGGGAACACCTGATTCTATCATAGTTTTTCTGGCGCTTGCTTTATCGCCCATAGCTCTCATGGCAGCCGCCGAAGGTCCTATGAATTTAATGTGATGTTCATCGCAAATGTCCACAAAGTCGGCTCTTTCTGCCATAAAACCGTATCCGGGGTGAATGGCATTTGCGCCCGAAGTTAAAGCCACGCTTATAATGGCAGGTATGCTCAAATAACTTTTTGAACTTTGATGAGGCCCTATGCAATAGGCCTCATCCGCCAATGACACATGCAAGCTGTCGGCATCCGCCTGTGAATATACGGCAACCGTTGCAATGCCCAATTCTTTACATGCTCTTATAATCCTTAAGGCAATTTCGCCTCTGTTTGCAATTAATACTTTCTCAATCATATTCCGTTATACCCTAAATAAGATGATAGCATAAAAAACGTATGCAATAATTGCATACGTTTTAATTTTATTCTACATACATTAATACTTGGCCGTATTCGACGGATTGACCGTCCTCAACGCATATCTGGGTAATTTTTCCCGATACCTCGGATTCAATCTCGTTCATAAGTTTCATTGCTTCAACTATACAAACAACCTGACCGGCTGCAACCGTATCGCCGACTTTAACAAAAGGCTTTGCACCGGGCGAAGGAGCGGCGTAAAATGCGCCTACCATAGGCGATGTAATCGCGGTTCCTTTCGGCTGTTCCGACGGAGCGGAAGCTTGCGCCGCAGGCGCAGCTGCAGGATTAGAAGCGGCTACGGGCGCCTGTTGCACTGCTTGCGCAGCGGGAACGCTCGGTGCGCTTACTCCCACATATCCTCTTTTTATGATTACGGCTTTATCGCCGTCTTCTACGGTGATTTCGGTTAGATTTTTTTCATCTACCAAATTGGCAAGTTTTTCAATATATTCGATTTCAAAATTCATAAATTATACCCTATCTAAGTATTCGTTTGTTCTGGTGTCTATTCTTAATCTGTCTCCGACCTGAATAAAGAAAGGAACGTTGACGATTGCGCCCCCTTCAAGCGTTGCAGGTTTGCTTCCGCCCTGTGCGGTGTTGCCTTTTTCGGCAGGAGGAGTATCAATAACTTCCAATTCAACAAAATTGGGAAGGTCGATGCCGATTATTTTTCCGTTGTGCATAAGAATTTGCACATTCATATTTTCTTTTAAATATTTAATGCCGTCGCCTATGGCGCTTGCGGAAACGGGAAGCTGTTCGTAGCTTTCCAAATCCATCATTACATAGTCATTGCCTTCTTTATACAAATATTGCATTTCGCGTCTGTCTAATATTGCTTTTGCAACCTTTTCGCCAGCTCTGAAAGTTTTTTCCACAACTTGTCCGGTTTCTACGTTTTTTAATTTTGAGCGGACAAAAGCGGCACCTTTGCCCGGTTTGACATGCAGAAATTCGACAACGGACCATAAACCGTTATCAAGTTCCAGCGTTAAACCTGTTTTTAAATCGTTTACTGAAATCATAAAGCACCTTTTTATTCACTACTTGTTAGAGTTTATCATAAAAGTTGATTTTTTACATACATATTTTCATCATTTTTCAATTTCCGTAACAATTTCTCGGGCGGATTTGTCATTTTGGAAAGAATTTGAGCGGTTTTTTCCCTTATTGTGTAGTCAAGAAACGAAGAAGTTTTTGTTAAAATATCTTCCAAATTTTCAATGTCATCAATATCTAAAATGCTGATGGCTTCCAAAAGCCAGTATAGATTAAATGTCAATTTATTTTTAGCGTGGTTTTTCTCGCTTTTTTCCATATTTTCCCTGAAAGGGGAATCTTCCCTGACAAAAACCGATAACGATTTTATGACTTCATTCGTTTTTGAAATAATTTTATCTTTTAATTCTTTTTTTAAAGTTTCGCTTGATTTAATAAAAGTTATTATATTTCTTACCACATTGGGATTAATGTCAAGAATGCTTTTTAACAAAATTTCTTTTGAATTTTCGTCTTTATAATATTCAATAAAAGTTTTGTCCTTGATTGAAAGCTCATACAGCATATAAGAAACAACTTCTCTTATTCTGCCGTCAATTCCCGTTAAATGTCTTAATAAAAGCTTTGCTTCAAAATCATTATCTATGCTTTTTAAATTAATTATTGCAACGGGCTTTATTTCAAGCTCATCTTTTGATAGAATATCTATAATCTCATCCTTGGTATAATCTTTAAGGGTAAGGTTATATGCATCAATTACCGCACTTTCGTATAAGTCCTTTTGGACTGTGTTTGAAAAATTATTATACTTTATCATGTATGCTATTATACCAAAACCGTTAATTTGTTCTCAAATTGACAGGTTAAAATGATTAAGAAAGCTAATAAGGAAAAAGTTATGAAATCCGTACTTAATTTTTTATTCGGATTTTTTAAATCCGAAAACAGTGAATACATAGGACTTACAAGTTTTAAAACAACGGGCGCCGAAAAACCCGCGGTAAAAAAAGAAGCTAAAAAAGAACCCGAAAAAACGGCGCTTACCGGGCTTTTAAAAAGGGTTGGCTAATAAAAACGAAAGCCCGTCCAATGAAACCATTTCAGGCAGTCTGAAATGTACAAAAAATGATATTGCTATTCCTAAAAATATTCCCATAAGAACCTCAAGAGGCGTATGACCCAGAAGTTCTTTTAAGACCTCATAAGGTTTTGTTGTTTGTTCGTTGTGCAAATTCCATTCGCTTACCAGTCTGTTTAATGTTGCGGCGGTTTTTCCCGCTGCACGCCTGAGACCCTGCGCATCCTGTATAACCACAAGCGAAAACCCCAGAGCTATTGCAAAAGGAATAGAATAAAAACCTTCAATAAGCCCGACACTTGTTGTTAATGCAACAACTCCGGCCGAATGAGAGCTGGGCATTCCGCCCGTTGTGGTAAAAATTTTAAAATTTATTTTCTTGTGGATAAAAATAAATATTAAAACCTTTAAAATTTGTGCTATGCAGGCCGCCATTATACCCGCAAGCATCGCCTCTATACCGGTGTTATACATCTTTCCCCCGTTTTAAAATATCCTTTTGCTTATTTGTTCGATAATTTCATCAAATACGCCGGATTCAATATTGTCTTTTTTTAGTATATCATAAGTTGCCTGAATCTGAAGGATTAATTTTTGCTTGGCGCCTTCAAGCCCGTATTTTTTAACGTAAGTCAGTTTGTTTTCAAATTCATCCTTGCCCGTGGTTTTGCCCATTTCTTTTGAAGTAGAAATAACGTCTAAAATATCATCCGCCATTTGAAACGCAAGTCCGAAATTTTTTGCAAATTCTTTCAGTGTCCTTACTTTTTCGCTTGACGCCCCGCCGATAATTGCGCCCGATGCTGTCGAAGCTTCAAACAGTGCGCCTGTTTTATAGGTTTGAATGTAATTCAGATAATCTTCGTTATCTCTTAAATTTAAAGTCGAATCTTCGGCTTCCAAATCTGCCGTTTGTCCGCCTACAATTCCGTATATTCCTGCCGCAAGCAAATATTCTCTTATCGCTTTTAAAATTCTTTCGGACGGTATTGCTTTTGAGGTTTTATCCGCAATTATTTGCGCCCCCAGGCTGATTAAGGCATCTCCCGCCAATATTGCGAACGCTTCCCCGAAAACTTTGTGGTTGGAAGGTTTTCCCCTTCTTAAGTCATCGTTATCCATTGAAGGAAGGTCATCATGGATTAAACTTTGCGCATGAAGCATCTCCAGTGCACATGCTGCGGGTATTGCCGCAAAATAGTCATTTGAAGCCAGCCTGCAGGATTCAAGACACAAAATTCCTCTTAATCTTTTCCCGCCCAGGCATGTTGTATATTTCATTGCTTCAATTGTTTTTTTTGCAAAAATGTGGGTTTTGTTTTCTAAAATTTCATCAAAATATGAAACAAGCGTTTCATCTATTATTTTTTTATATCCTTTAATCATCTTCGTTTTCACCCGTTAAATTTTTAAGATTTTTTGTTGCCTGATTTATTTTTCTTCTGGAATGGAACCTTTTTTTTGAGCTTATTTTAACAAAATTTTTATCCTGATTGATTTTAAAGCTATCTTCTTCTTTTTGCCCTTCGTATGTTACTTTTTGCTTAAATTCTTTTGCTTCTTTTAAAAAATTGAGATAGCTTTCATATCTTTTGGAATCAATTTTATCAAGATTTTTTATGACGTTGCATCCTTCGTCTTTTGCTTCATGAAGGCAGTCTGAAAATTTGCATTTTGTTTTATATTTTTTAATTTCATCAAATAAATTTCCCAAATCTTTGGGAAGTATAAAATCAAAAGTAAGCCTTGAAAAACCGGGGGTGTCGATTATTTTAATTTTATCAAATTCAATTATTTCGCAGTGCCTTGTCGTATGCCGTCCGCGTTTGTTTTTTTCGCTTACCGACCCTGTTTTCAGATTGCCGCTTTTATTCAGTGCATTTAATATGGAGCTTTTTCCGACGCCCGATAAACCGCAAAATGCGATAGTTTTACCCTTTATCAGTTTTTTGAATTCATCAAGCCCGTCATTATATAGTGCCGATGTAAAAACCGTTTTATATCCGAGCGGTTCATAAATTTTTTTTATTTTATCTTTAATTAAAGCTAACTCGGACTCATTCATTAAATCGTCTTTATTAAAACATAATAATACGGGAATTTTATGGTACTTAAGAAAAATTAAATATCTGTTTAGTTGAATATAATCAATATCGGGTTCCATCAGCGAAGATACCACCGCAACCATATCAAGGTTTGAAACACAGGGGCGCTCAAGGGTATTTTTCCTTTTAAGCAGTTTTTTTATTGCTCCGCCTTTATCCGTTTCGACAAAATCGCCGACTTTTATTTTTAACTTTTGTTTTTTTAAAACTTCCCTTAACTTGCATTCTAAAATTAAATCCTCATTATCGGATTTAACATAATAAAAATCTGAATGAATTTTAAAAACCTGACCTTGCATAGTTGTATTTATAATACCAGAACTGCGGGCGTTTTGTCCAATATCGGACAAACAATACGACTGAACTTGTCCTATATTTTTTGTTATACTATAATGTAATAAAATGAGAAAGATTTATTTTAAGGAATTTGCCTTATGACACTGACCGATTGGTTTAATAAAAGAAAGCTCGAACAACAAAGGGCGCTTAAGGAAAATGAAGTAAACATAGATGATTCGGTGGGAAAATTATGGAGCCTTTGCTATAACTGCAATTCCCAGCTCCCCAAAAAAGACCTTGAACACAATTTAATGGTCTGTCCCGTTTGTGATTACCATTTCAGAATAAGCGCAAGAGAAAGAATTAAACTTGTTATAGATGAAGGAACGTTTGAGGAAAAATTTGCCAACATAAAAGGGGTCGACCCTCTGGAATTTGTTGATACCAAACCTTATTACAAACGTCAGGAAGAAGCCCATGAAAAAACAGGTCTTGATGAAGCCGTCATAACGGGTTTAGGCGAAATCGACGGGCAAAAAGTTGCCGTTGCCGTTATGGACTTTGAATATATGGGCGGTTCAATGGGTTCCGTTGTGGGCGAAAAAGTTACAAGAATTATGGAACTTGCAATTGAATTAAAAGTTCCCGTTATCGCATTTACCGCCTCGGGGGGCGCCAGAATGCAGGAATCCGCTTTAAGTTTAATGCAAATGGCAAAAACATCATGCGCCGTTGCAAGATTAAACGAAGAAAAAATTCTCTATATTACGGTTTTATGCGAACCTACCTTCGGCGGCGTTACCGCAAGTTTCGGCACGCTGGGTGATATTATGATAGCAGAAAAAGGCGCCAGAATAGGCTTTGCGGGAAGAAGAGTTATTGAACAAACAATTAAACAAAAGCTCCCCGCAGATTTCCAAACCGCGGAATACCTTTTAAAATACGGACAGGTTGATTTAATTGTTGAAAGAAAAGAAATGAAGGAAAAACTTTCAAAAATTATTTCAATGCATACACAAAAATAAGAAAGCAATTTTATGGTAGAAACATTGGATAAAGATAAAAAAATACAAATACTGGATTTTGAAAAACCCATTTACATAATGCAGGAAAAAATCGAGGAATTAAAGAAAATCAGCGTGGATACTAATATGAATTATAATTCTGAAATTGAAACTCTTGAAAAGCAGACTCAGGAATATAAAAAAGAATTGTATGAAAATCTTGAGCCGTATCAAAAGCTCCAAATCGCAAGACACCCTTCACGCCCCAATTTTAATGATTATGTTCACTATATTTTTGAAGACTTTATTGAACTCCACGGCGACAGAGAAGGCTGCGACGACAGGGCAATAGCGGGCGGCATTGCAAGAATAGACGGGCGTCCCGTTATGTTAATCGGTACAATGAAGGGTAAAACCACAAAAGAAAATCTTGAATGCAATTTCGGAATGCCCCAGCCTCAAGGGTACAGAAAGGCCCTAAGATTATTTGAGCATGCTTCAAAATTTAAACTTCCGATTATCACACTGGTAGACACTATGGGAGCATACCCCGGAATTAAAGCCGAAGAAACCGGACAAGGCATCGCAATTGCGGTTAACTTAAAGCAGATGGCAAAATTGGAAGTTCCGGTAATTTCGGTTATTACGGGTGAAGGCTGCTCCGGCGGTGCTTTGGGGCTTGCCGTTTCAAACAAAGTTATGATACTTGAATATGCTTATTATACGGTAATTTCTCCCGAAGGCTGTGCTTCGATTTTATGGCGTGATGCGGCTGAGGCAAGAACCGCAGCCAATGCGCTTAAAATTACGGGGGATGATTTGCTGAAATATAATATTGTGGATGAAGTAATTAAAGAGCCTTTGGGCGGTGCGCATTATGACCCCGAATTAATGGCAAAAACTCTTAAAACTTCATTATTGAACGCTCTTGATGAATTTAAAGATATGACGGGCGAGGAACTTAAAAGGCACAGATACGATAAGTTCCGTGCACTCGGCGTTTTTGCGCAGTAGAAACAAAGCGGGGGTTGATTAAATTCTGATGAGTGATATTTTAAACGAAGTTAAAAATTTGAAAATTGTTCCCGATAATTATGAAAGCGCAACTGTTTGCGGCGCTTTTGAAAAAGATGAAAATTCAATCAAAGTTAAACTTCCCTATATCACGGATGATGAATTTAAAGATTATAAAGAAAACGAAAATGTTGAAATTTTCGGTCTTGCAAAACACGGGCTCGTTTATTTCGTAACGGAAATATTAAAAAAAGGCGAAAAAGAACTGGAATTAAATATTCCCGATTCAATAAAAGAAATTCAGAGAAGAAAATATTCAAGAGTACCCTTTGACGGCGCCTTGACCGTGTCGGAAGCGGATAATGCCCGAATTGAACCGGACGATATATCCGCCGGAGGGTTGAAATTTACATCAGATACTCCTTTTATGGTAGGTTCGGAATATAATATTAAGGTAGAATTGGTAAATAACTTAGTGGTAAATTGCACAATGCAGCCTATCAGAGTTGAAGAAACGGACGATGATGATACTCTTCCGTATGCGATTTCCGCAAAATTCAAAAAAATCAGAAGCATAGATAGGATTGCCTTAATGCAATACTCTTTAAGAATCATTTCCGAACAGGAAAACATATCATAAAACTTTAGGAGTTTATTATGGCTGATGAGAATGCTGAAGTAGTAAAAGCTAAAAAAGGCAAAAAGTTCGGTGTATATTTTGCTCTTGCTACAAGTTTGCTTATTGCTGCGGCAATTATTGTTACGACACTTTATCTTATGAGATGTACGACTTTTGTTATGCAGGATTATAAAAATTCATCTTCCGCATATAACAATTTGGTTTCAACATCAATTATAAGAGCCTTTGCAAAAGATAAAGAAATTGATGATTACACTTCGACAAACGATTTGGTTACATTCTTAAAAAGCGGGGGCTATATACAATATGCGTATGCCTATGAGCCCTTGTCAAAAAATATTTTTTGGGCAAGCGAACCTTCTCTTGTCGGTAAAAATACCGGTGTTATTTCCGCATCTTCTCTTCTGCCTGCAGATGCCGATAATGAAGGCACTCTTGAAAGAGAGCTTCAAACCGAAGGATATAATCTCGTTATCGGAATGACACAAAGCAAAAACCAGAGCGAAGGATACAGCAAAATGTTTGATAATATCAAGCTTTTTGTTATTTTCTTCCTGTTTGCGGGCGTTATCATAAGCGCCCTTATGAGTAAGATGATAAATAAGCCTCTTGTTGATCTGGTATCAGGTGTTCAGGAATTTGCAAAAGGAAACTTTGACTACAGATTAAAAGAAGCGGGCTTTGAAGAAATCGATAAACTTGTGGATGCGTATAATCATATGGCAACGCAATTGTTTGATTTGTATGAATCCCTGGAAGCAAAAGTTGAAGAAAGAACGGCAGAGCTTGAAAAAACAAACCAAAAACTGAAAGAAACACAAACCATGATGGTTCACAGCGAAAAAATGCGTTCCTTGGGCGAGCTTGTTGCGGGCATTGCCCATGAAATAAATAATCCGATTAATTTTATATACGGAAACATTATGATTTTAGACAACTATCAAAAAGATTTAATAACACTCGTCGAAAAATATACGGAAGCCCAAAATGAGCTTGATGAAGCCAAACAAAAAGAAATTAACGAATTTAAACAAAAAATCGATATGGATTTTATAAAAGATGATATAAACGATTTAATCAAATCCTGTATGGAAGGTGTTGAACGTACAAAAAATATTATTCTTGACCTGAAAAACTTCTCAAGAATGGATGAAATGGTATTTTCGGAATGCAATATTCCTAAAGAAATTGACACTACTTTGAATATTTTAAATAACAAAATCAAAAACAGAATTACCGTTCATAAAAACTATGAAGAAAACCTTCCCAAAATTGAAGCATACGGCGGACAGATAAATCAGGTATTTATGAATATTCTCGATAATGCTCAGGGCGCAATTAAAGGAACGGGCGATATATATATTTCCGCCAAAAAAGACGGTGAAAATATCGTAGTTTCATTTGAAGATACGGGCTGCGGCATTGCGCCAGAAAACATAAATAAAATATTTGAGCCCTTCTATACTACAAAACCGGTAGGTCAGGGAACGGGGCTCGGCATGAGTATAGCGTACAGAGTAATTGAAGCGCATAACGGAAAAATAAATGTTGCAAGTGAAGTCGGAAAGGGCACAAAAATTACAATCACTTTACCGATTAATCATAAAATAGAAGAAGATTCCAAAAACGAAAGTGCAGAAAAGGCAAATGGATAACGAAAAAAGATACAAAGTTTTAATAGTCGACGATGAAATAGACAATCTTCAGCTTTTATACCGTACTTTAAGAAGAGATTACGATGTTACAAAAGCGCAAAATCCTCTTGAAGCACTCGAAATATTAAAAAACGACACATTTCAATGTATTTTATCGGACCATAAAATGCCCGATATGGACGGGGTTGAGTTTTTAAAAAGAAGTTCCGAAATCTGCCCCGATACAATCCGCCTTCTGGTTACGGCATATTCCGATGTTGAAATTTTAATGAATGCGATAAATTACGCAAAAATTTACAGATACATAAAAAAACCCTATTCTCCGGAAGAACTCCTTCATATTGTTCAATTGGCGCTTGAATATTATCAGCTGAAAGAAGATAACAGAAGACTTATAATTGATCTTAAAGATTTATTTTCAGGCACGATTAACGCCATTATGGATGCTCTTGATTCAAAAGATTCTTATACGCTCGGGCGTTCAAGACGTGTTGCTTTTTATACGACAAAAATTATTGCCGCAATGGATATTTCAAAATCCGAAAAAGCTGCAATTGAGCTTGCCGCATTATTACATGATATCGGAATGATAGGTGTTCAGGAAGAAATTTTGCATAAAGTGGAAAAATTGACACCCGAAGAAAGAGAAGAAATAAGAAAACACGTATTTTATTCGGTTAAAATTTTAGAAGATATTAAACAACTGGACAGAGTAACCGAAATTATTAAATATCACCATGAATTTTATAACGGCGAAGGATATCCTTTCGGTAAAAAGGGTGATGAAATTCCTCTGGGTGCAAGAATTATTGCAATTGCGGACGCCTATGACAGCCTTGTTTCTTTCAGACCCTATAGAGACGGTCTTACGCCCGAAGATGCTCTTAACCGCTTAAAAGAACAAAAAGGGAAACAATTTGACCCGAACCTTTTTGAAATTTTTGAAAGCATCGTGGATGATGCCAACAAAGAATGGGACAAATTAAACCCTTATTTAAACGGGGAAAACAGCCAACAGGCTTAACAATTCTTAACCATATCTAAAGTTTTAAATTACCCTTGTCGTTAATCAACTTATCGGATAGTTGAATTAGTGCACAAGGATAGTATGTAGTATGGTTAAGAAAAAAATTAT
>DVJH01000083.1 GCA_018710795.1 Candidatus Galligastranaerophilus gallistercoris
AAAAGCCATGGAATTAAGAGCGGAAGCTATGTTTTCAAATTCGCCCTCGGAATTGTATAAATATCTTTGAATGCTGTCTGCTATATATTTTGAAATTGTTGTTGCGCCGTAATTTAACTCTCTTCTGACAGACTGCTGCGAAACGTTTGAGATTATGAGCCCGATTGTAACAAAAGGAACAATTACGGCAAACAAAATAACGATTAAAATTTGCTGAACAATTCTTAAACGCTTCAATCTTCCTCCAAAGACCCGAAAGGCGTCAGTTTATATCCGACGTTTGTTACCGTGTGCAGATATTTGGGGTTCCTTGAATCTTCTTCGATTTTTTGTCTTAATCCGCCCACATGGACCCTTACCATTCTTACATCCTCATCGGAGCCGTAACCCCAGACTTCATCCAGCAAGGTTGCAAGCGAAACGGGTTTATTTAAATGCTGCATAAGGCAATATAAAATTTCAAACTCGGTAGGAGTCAATTTAACTTTATTTTGAGCAACTATTGCCTCAAGCGAATCGGATAAAATTTCAATATCTCCCGCTCTTAAAATTTCTTTTTCGTTTGTCTCATTCTGCACTTCGTTATTTCTTCTTAAAAGCGCCCTTATTCTAAGCAAAACTTCCTGTATTTCAAAAGGTTTAACAAGATAATCATCAGCTCCGCAGTCAAACCCTTCCGTTTTATCCTGTATGGAGCCTTTTGCCGTAAGCATTAAAATGGGGACCTTGGGTTTTACCATTCTGATATTTTTGCAAACGTCATATCCGTTAATTTTCGGCATCATAACATCAAGAAGAATAAGGTCATAGTTATTCTCCAATGCTTTTTTAAGTGCAATTTCGCCGTCAGAGGCGCTGTCTGCTATATATCCCGATGATTGAATATCAAAAACGAGAAGCTCCCTTATCTGATCGTCATCATCCGCTATCAATAACCTTTTATTTGTGTTCATTACTGCTTCTTCCTTTGAGTTTATTTTTTATGTACGGTTTAATCGCAAAAAATAAAACCGGCATAAAAACAAAAAACGTTATAATCTGCGCCGGAATATTTTCGGGATATTTAAATGCAATAACCGCAGCAAACAAAAGCGCGCCAGCCAAAACCAAAGGCAGCGTCCTGAGTGTGATTAGTTCCGCAAAGATAAATATAAACCCTGCAATTGTCCAATATTGATACGGCTCCATTAAAAATCCCCCTTGGAAAACTTAATTTCCATGGTATGTTTTTAAGGTCATATTGTCAACAAAAAAGCCTTATTGTATTTACAAAGCTTATCTTGAAGCCATAACCCTTGCACAGTGTACGCCTGAAGCGGAAGCCTGCATCAGACCTCTTGTAACGCCCGCACCGTCGCCGATTGCAAAAAGGTTTTTGATTTCTTTTGATTCAAGCTCTTTTGTTAATTTGGGACGTGCCGAGTAGAATTTAACTTCAACACCGTATAAAAGCGTATACCTTGAAGCAACACCCGGCGCAATTTTATCGAGAGCATAAAGCATTTCAATTATGCTTAATAACTGTCTGTAAGGTAAAACAAGACTTAAATCTCCAGGCATGGCACACTCTAGTGTCGGTTTTATTATGCTTTCTCTTATTCTGTCAGGCGTTGAGCGCTTGCCGTCCAACAGGTCGCCGAATCTTTGAACCAAAATTCCGCCGCCCGAGAGCATATTTGCTAAACTTGCAACATGCTGCCCGTATGTAATTGGTTCTTTAAAGGGTTCGGTGAATTTTTTAGACACAAGAAGCGCAAAATTGGTATTCTGCGTTTTTTTGTCGGCATAGCTGTGGCCGTTTACCGTTTGAATGCCGTTATAATTCTCGGAAACCACTTCGCCGTTGGGGTTCATACAGAATGTTCTTACCTCATCGCCGAATGTGGGGGAATAATAAATCAATTTTGATTCATATAATCTTGAAGTAATGGGTTCCATTACCGCAGCGGGCAGCTCCACTCTGACGCCGACATCTACCGCATTATTTATCAATTCCACACCGTTTTTGATTAATTCTTTTGAAAACCAATCGGCGCCTTCTCTCCCCGGTGCCACAACGACATACTCGGCATCTATTTTTGTTCCGTCTGAAAGCGTAAAACCTTTGATTTTATTGTTTTCAATATCCAGTTTATCAACCGTTTTATTGTTTATGATTTCAATCTTATCTTCAAGATAATCCTGCATATGTTTTAAAACATGGAGCGATTTTTCCGTTCCCAAATGTCTTACGGGGGAATGAACCAGCTTTAATTCTGCCAGAGTCGCCGCACGCTCGATATCCGCAAATTCGCTTCTGTTTCTTCCGTATACGACTTCGGTTGCGCCATGTTCCAGATAAATATCGTCGCAATATTGAATTAAATTTTCAACATCACCAAAGCTCATATAATCAACAAGGTGCCCGCCGACATCGGGTGTTAAAGTTAATTTACCGTCCGAAAAAGCGCCTGCACCGCCCCAGCCGCATAATAATCCGCAGGTTTTGCATGAAGGACAGCTTTTATATCCTTCCCTTAAAAGGCAGACTCTTTTTTCAATTCTTGCGCCTTTTTCAATTAAAACAACTTTCCACTCGGGTTTTAATTTAACAATCTCAAGAGCCGTAAAAATCCCCGCAGGGCCTGCGCCTATTATTGCAACATTGTACATATTCGTATATAACCTCAATTTTACATATCAACAAACCAATACAGTTTAATATGAACATAAAGTATTTTAAATATTTTGATGTATTTTTTTACAATTTATAAACTTTTTGTTATATAATTTGCTTAAAATAAGCGGAGATTTTTATGAACGAATACAAGATTATTGACTATGTTCCGACCGTAATTGAAGCATCATCAAGAGGAGAGAGGGCGTTTGACATTTTTTCAAGACTGCTGAGAGAAAGAATTATTTTCTTAGGTTCCGAAATTGATGACGATGTTGCAAATTCAATTGTTGCCCAGCTTCTTTTATTGGACTCCGAAAATCCGGATAAAGACATTATGCTTTATATAAATTCCCCGGGCGGCGTCATTACCGCAGGTATGGCAATTTATGACACAATGAAATTAATCAAAGCGGATGTTTCGACAATTTGTCTCGGCGATGCCGCTTCAATGGGTGCATTTTTATTATCTGCTGGAACAAAAGGCAAACGCCTTGCGCTTCCCAATGCAAGAATTATGATTCACCAGCCTTTAGGCGGCGCCAAAGGACAGGCAACAGACATTGAAATCGAAGCAAAAGAAATTTTAAGAATGAAAACAATGCTCTCAACCCTTATGGCGGAACACACGGGGCAGACGGTCGAAAAAATCAAACAGGACACCGAAAGAGATAACTTTATGACGGCAAAAGAAGCCCTTGAATACGGACTGATTGATAAAGTCGTAGAAAAAATATAATTAAAACAAACAATTATAAAAAGCGCCCTTAACCGGGCGCTTTTTATTTATTTTCTGTTTCATATAAACGGTTGATTTTTAGGGTGCACAGGCGATAAATCAAAAATTTTTTGCGATAATTAAATTACCCGAATATGGATTGTTAAAATGGCAGAAAAAATTTTAGAGGAAACCGACCTTAAAAAAATCCCCGAAACAAAACTTGAGATGGCAACAAAATACCATCAGGAATTTTTGTTAAAATCATCGGGCGAAGATTTAATTAATGCAATTGATTGCTATATTGAAGCAATTAAAGAAAACCCGGATGAAGCAAGCGCATATTACAGACTTGCGGTATTAATGTATGAAAATAAACAAATCGGATTAGACGGCGCCATAGAACAATGCAGAAGGGCTGTTCAGCTGGATGAAAAAAACCCTGACGCCAGAATGTATTTAGGGTATTTTTTATCAATTAAAGGTAAAAAAGAAGAAGCAAAAGAAGAACTGAAAAAAGCCGTTAAGTTAAGTCCGAAAAATTCATCGAGAACAAAGTTTTTAATGGCATTAGAACTGCTTGAAAAAGGAAATATTTTTAATACTGCAAAAGGAATGTATTATATCCTTCAGGCGTCAATGACAAGTCTTTTTGACAAAGCGGCGCTCAGAATGTTTATAAAAAGCCTTTTAACCGACATTAAGTATATTCAATATAATGCATTGGGAAAAATTCTTGAAAAATTTAAACTCGACAAAGACGCATACAATATCTATTCAAATGCGCTTGACGAAACAAAAAATGCACCCGAATTTTACGAAAAAATGGCAAAAATTGCAATTAAAAAACATCGACCGACGGTTGCACTGCAATGTTTTGAAAATGCAAGCAAATTATCAAATAATCACCCCGAAAAATTAATCAACACAATTGAATTCATGCAGGAAGCATATCCTGAAAAAATTGACGAATTAATTGATTATTATAACCTTCTTGTCGTAAAATTACCTGAATTTTCAAGACCTTATTATGAATTAGGGCATCTTTATCTTAAAAAAGAAGATTACATAAACGCCTCAAACGCATTTAGAATGGCATTGGATTACGACAAAGAAAATCCGTTTTATTTAAACTCTCTTGCGTTTACCTATGTACAATTGGAACAATACAATACGGCAGTTGAGCTTTATAAAAAAGCAATCGAAAAAAACCCCGACAACGAATGGACATCCGTTGTTGCACAGGCGCTTGCCGCCATTTACTATAAAATCAATAATGACTATGAAGCGGCAATTGCCGTTTTAGAATACGCTCTTACCTTAACAAAAGAAAAAGGTCCGATATATACGCTCTTTGGAGATATTTATTTTGACGACAACAACATGGACCAATCAATTAAATATTACAATATGGCACTATTGGACGGCATAAAAGATCCTAAAATGTATTCAAGACTTGCAATGGCATACTGGGAAAAAAATTCGATTCAAGATGCAATAGATTGCTACAATCTTGCAATTGAGACGGATGAAAACTATGACATTGCCCACAACAACCTCGGTGTCATATACTTAGACAGTATAAAAGATTATGAAAGAGCGCTGATGTGCTTTGCAAACGCGGTAGACCTCAATCCTTCATATATGCTTGCGCATTTTAATTTGGGAAGGTGCTATGCCGAATTAAACAGAAAAGTTGAGGCCGCAACCGAATTTCAAAAAGCGATAGATTTAAACAGAATACATCCCGAAATAGACGAAGAAATCATACAAGAAAAACTATATAAATTATTTGAAACATGAAACAATTTTTAAAAAAATTTTTTGAATTTTTTAAAAACACAACAGTAAGAGTAATCTCGCTCTTGCTGATTTTGTGTTTAATAGGAGGATACTTCGTTTTCCCCGAATTTTATAAAGCGCAATGGCATAAAATACAAAGCTTTTATTACGTATATCAGGGAGATAAAGCCTATAAAAGAGGCAAACCTCAGGAAGCAATCAACAACTACACAAAAGCGCTTGAGCTCCACCCTAAACATGTTAAAGCAAGATATAATCTTGCAAATTTATACGTTGCGTATGAAGACTATTATTCCGCACTTGAAAATTATGAAAAAGCACTTGAATTAAAACCGAACTTTATGACCGCAAGAATAGACTATGCAATTGTATTATCGGAAGCAACCTTCAACTATGACAAAGCAATCAAAGAATATGACACGGCAATTGAAAAAGCGCCCGGATGGATGTATATACCTTTTATTATAGATAACAAGAAAACTTATAAATACAATAAAGGCGTTGCATATTATAATCAAGGGCTTGCCTGGAGGGGAAAATCGCTTTTGTACGGCGAAGAACCTTATAAAACAAGAAAATATTTAATAAACGCAATAAATTCATACGAAAAAGCGCTAAAAACCCTTAAAGAATACGATGTTCACTATAACTTAGGCATTGCAAACCAATTATTAAGAAGAAATTATGCTGCGGGAAGAAACTATTGCAAAGCAATTGAAAAAGAACCGATGAATTATGAAGCACACTATAACCTTGCAATTCTGTTAAAATCAATGAAAAAATACTCGGGAAGCGCCGAAGAATTTATAAAAGCGGGGCTTTTACTGGACGCAAAAGGCGACGGTAATAAAACAAGATACATCTATGACGTCTTAAATGAAGTTAACCAGAAGCTCGCGCTTGAAGATGAGTATCAAAATCTTGTTCAAAAATTAAACGAAGAAGAAATCAACGAAGGAAAAGTTACATACATTGGCGGCAAACTGGTTATAACGGAAGAATTTGACAAAGCAATGCTGAAAAACTTTAAAACATGTTCAAACAAAGAAATGTTTTACAACGAAGAAGATTTGGAAACCTTAGATGAAATCGAGTGAATCAAAAAATAATTTTTTATACAAAATAATGTATGAAATGACAACCGTGTTTGAAAGCTCAAAAGACCCGAATGAGCTCATTTTGGGTTTAAAACAAGTCTTTAAAACGCTCGGCGAAATAAAAGATTTGAGCATTTTTATATACGATAAGCACTCTAAAACTTTAAAAAACTTTGCCAAAATGTGGGAAAATCTTCCCGAAAATGACGAAACCAAAGAGCTTTTGGCTCAATATAAAATATTTGAAGAAAACGACAAAAAAGAGCATATAATAAAAAACGGCGCATTTTATTTTCCTTTATTCAAACAAAAGAAAATTAACGGAATCGTAAAAATTGAAGGAATACCCGATAAAACCGTAACGGAAAATTTTATGCCGCTTTTAACAAGGCAGGTCTCGCTTGCGGTTGTGCACCTTAAATATTTTGAAAACGTAAAAAACAACGCAAGATTTTATGAAACCGTAAGAAATATAGCAAAAATAACCGAAACTCAATATGATTTAAGCTACATTCTTCCCATTATGGGTGAAATGATAGACAGTTTCATAAGAGAACATTTAATTTATATATTTTTAAAAAACAAAAACAAAAAAGAATATAAATTAATCTGGCCCAATAAATGTCTGATAAATAACATTAACGATTATTTAAACGAAATTAAAGAAAACTCGTATTTAATAAAAGATGACGGCAAAACCTGTATTTTCCCGTTAACGGACGGTGCAAAAATAACGGGTGCCATTGTTGCATATAATCCGCTTGATGTTTTAAACAAAAATGAAATAGAATATCTTGAACAATTGACATCTCAAGCTTCAATCACCGTAAACAAAGCAAAAGAATATATGAAAATTCTTCAAAATGCAACGCTTGACGCCCTGACGGGGTTATACAACAGACACCAGTTCCACGAAAGATTAAATCAGGAAATTTCAAACGCAAAAAGACAAAAAACGGATTTATGCTGCATTATGACAGACATTGATTTCTTTAAATCCGTAAATGACAATTACGGCCATGCGATAGGCGATTTGGTTTTAAAGACTACGGCAAAAACAATAAAAAAAGAATTAAGAGAATACGACATCGCATCCCGCTACGGCGGAGAAGAATTTGCGATTCTGCTGCCAAATACCCCTTTGGATGAAGCAAAAAAAGTTGCGATGAGATTAAGAGAAAAAATTGAAAAGAAAAAAATAAATATATCCGAATTTAAAATTAAAGATAAAAAAGAAATAAACGTAACAATTTCAATCGGCGTCGCACATTATGACCAAAAAACGATGAAAGACCCCGAAGAATTATATCAAAAAGCGGATAAAGGGTTATATATCGCGAAAGAAAGCGGAAGAAACAAAGTTATAGTATCCGAATAAGTAAATTTTAATTAAGCGCCATGACAAAAAAATAACAAATAAAAATATTTATGCGCTTTAATAAAATATATTAAAAAAGCGCTTAAGTAATGAGAGTTTCTTCAATTAAACCCTATAATACCGCTAATTACGGCATTGCAGGCATAAATCAAAAAGAAAACCGCACCGCCGAAACTTTCGGTGCGCTTAACCGTGAAAATGTGAATTTTTCCGTAACAAATCCCTTCTCAAGGGATTATTTTTTAGCCTCGCAAAATGTATCTTTTAAAGGGTATGTATGTTCTCCGGATGAATTTAAAATTAAACACGCATTCGGGATAGAGTGCCCCTGCTGCGGCAACGTAATGCTCACAAAAAAACAATCTAACGCATTTGCAAAAAGGATAGACGGAAAAACGGGTTTTGAGCTTCAAAGAGAATTTACCAAATATTATGAAAATTTCAGACAAAATGAAAAAGAAATCGTCGATATATTAATCGAAAAAAGCAAAGAACACCCGGATTCCGATTTATCGCAGCTTGTGGGGCTTGAAGCGGCAGACAGGCTGAAATACCTTGAAACCGCACAAAAAAATATTATCGATCAAATGCAGCAGGAAGCCGAAGGATTGTCCGAAGACAAAAAAGAAGAAGTTCTGGAAATACTTGAAAGCGAAAAAAGTTTAATCAATAATTCCGACGATTTTGAATACTTCAAAAGAAAAGCATTTATAAAAAGAATAGACGATTCAAGGCAATCGGCAAGAAAAAAAACCGATGCAAGAATAATGAACGAATTGCTTAAAATGTCGGAAAATATGCCCGATTCGGGAAGAAGCAAAGACGCATTTTTTGTAAAATATGCAAGAAGAAAAAATGAAGACATAGCAAGAAGACTTGTTACCCCGTCAATTGCAACAACGGAACATATTAAACCGCAATCCAAAAACGGGAAAAATGCAACAAGTAATTATATTCCCCTGTGCGCACAATGCAATTCCCAAAGAGGAAATATGCCGTATAACGAATGGTTTAAAATACACCCCGAAATGCCCGAAAATTTGCAAAACTATGTAAACACAATATATGAAATGATACAAAATAAAGAATTTTTAGGCTGGGAATTTTATGATACCTATGTTGACGATGTCATATATTCGGTTAAACAGGAAACCGGCGGAAAACTTATTTTGAAAAACCCGGCATATTATGACAGCGAACCCAAACCCGATATCTTGGATGAAACTCCCCAATCGCAGCAGCCAAAACCCAAAACCATTGAAGAACAAAGAGAAATCTGGCTGAATGAATACGAAACAAAATTGCACAGAATTCAGGATTTAGCCGAACTCAGAAAAACGCTCTATACTGATACCGAATTTTTAAACATAAGGGAATATACAAAAAATCAGGAAAGAATTAAAGCAACAAGACAGGAAAGAAAAACCCAGCACAGATTATGCATGGATGCAGCTTCAAGTGCCAATACAATTAAACGTTCGATTAAAAAAGCCAAAAAAGAACAAAAATCCCAAGCTTATATAGATTCATTGTATAAACAATTAAATGCGGCAAAAAGCGAACATTCAAGACAAAAAAGCATATATGACGGCATGACAAATAAACTTAACGAATTACAGGCAAAAGAAAGTTCTCTTTTACTGTTAATTACGACCCCGGATGAAATGGCAAACCGAATTCAAACCGCAAAAGGCGAAAGAGAACAAACCATATACGAACTCAGAACGGTTGATGAACAATTGCCGGGTTCAACCGCTTCGACAAAAGATATATCGCTCCTGAAAACAAAACTTGACGGTAATTTGCGTACAATAAGAAATCTTGAACAAGAAAACCTCTCAATTGAAAGCACAACCGATATAAATTCGCCCGAAAGCCAAGAAGCAATCGAACAATATGCCGAATTAAAAACAAAGCTTCAAATAATACGAAGTGTTGACACAAAAACTTTCAGAAAAGCATTTGATTTTTCCGATCAAATACTGCCGGATTTTATACTTGAAACTGCAAGCAAAGCCGTAAAAACAAAATTGCAATCTCTTGTATCAAAATATCCTGCGGCAAAACATGCCGAAAATAAAGAAAAAATATCCGAACATCAAAAAAGAGCCGACAATATCGCCAAAAAAATCGAACTTCAAAAAGCCTTAAATGCAATTGAACAAAAATTATCCGAACTTCAGGAACGAAAAAGTCAGATAGTGAAAAAATTCAATAACGTTAATATAGATGAAGCAATTGAACGCCTTCAGAAAGAAGCGGACGAAGTTATGACAAAATATTCGGAAAGCTTTGAAAATTTTGCTTATGAATATAACGGAAATACACAAAATTAATTATCAGCATTCAAAAGTTAAATTCGGCACTTCTTCATAATCATCTTCCATATCATATTCTTCAAGAGGAAAATCTTCCGTAAATATATTATGCATCATTGATTCGTATGAAAACGGAGTTTCCTTATTCTCATCTTGAGCCATTACGGGAATTCCCGTAAGATAACTGTTTCCCAAAGTCCCAAAAACTGACGTAA
>DVJH01000084.1 GCA_018710795.1 Candidatus Galligastranaerophilus gallistercoris
AAGAGTTCTGTTGTATAAATATTCATACCCCCAGTGTTCAGATTTTTCGCTTTCTTTTTTGAATACCTGAAGTTTTAACAATCTTGTATTAAATTTTTTTGGGTTATAGACCGCATAATAAATTCTCTCGCCCCGATGAAAAATATTCTGCGGTTTATACATTGTTTCATTGCTGAACGGTTTTGTTGAAAATATTATTGCGGCTTTATTTTTATCGCAGCCTGAAAGTGTCAGTGAAAAAAGAAGAATAAACAAAACAAAAATAATTTTTTTCATTTATTGAACAAGCCCTTTGTAGAGTGAATCAATTTTTAATTTTGCCTGTTTGTTTAACTCTTCATTGGATGAAACTTCAAGAAATTTTTCGTAATAATATATGGCGGTGTCGTTATTTTCTTTTTTCTCAAAGCATTTGGCAAGGCCCCAGAGAGCAAAAGCATATTTTTGATTTATTTCGATTGCTTTTTCAAAGTGTTTGATTGCATTATCAAAATCGTTGTTGTCAAAATCGCACAAGCCGAGATTAAAATATGCATTTTCGTTTTCGGGGTTAATTTCAAGCGCTTTATTATAATTTAAAATTGCGTTATCGTTATCTTTCAGATATTTATACATGCTTCCTATTTTGACATATAAATTATCGTCATTCGGGTTATCGGAAAGATTTTTTTGATACAGTTCAAGCGCTTCTTTAAAGTTGCCTGTTTTGGTATAGCTGTCGGCTAAAAGCTCAAGCGCTTCATTGTCTTTATTATCCATATCATAGGCTTTTTTGAAGGCACCCTGTGCGGTCGGCTCTTCATTTAATCTGCTTAAAGATTTTCCGTATTCCATATAAATTTTATTGTTTTCAGGCGACACTTCAATTGCTTTTTCGTAAGATTCAACAACTTTGTTTTTAACGCCCAAGCCTTCGTATGTTTTTGCAAGACCTATGTATCCTTTTGAATTTTCGGGGTTTTGAGCAATTGCGTTTGTATAAATTTCTTTTGCTTTTTTATATTCTTTTTGTTTGAGCATATCATTTGCCCATTCGATTGAATTAGAATAAATGCTGTTTAGAATTTCTTCCTTTTTAATGTCGAATTCCCTTAAATCTCCGTCTTCAAAGTATGAAAGTTTTCTGTACATATTATCCGCACTTTTAAATTCTTTCATTGCTTCCAGACACAAGCCCTTATTATATGCGGCTCTTAAATTTTTGGAATTTGTATTCAGTTCGTTTTCGTATATTTCAAGCGCTTTATCAAATTCGCCGTTTTGAAAATAGCTTTTTGCAAGTTCGTTTTTAATATCAAAATCATCCGATATTTGAACCCCTTTTTGAAGAACGCTTATTGCATAATTCGGGTTATTTTGTTTTTGATAAAGCATGCCAAGGTTCATATAAGCACCTTTATCATTCGGTTTTACTTCAATATAGTCTTGATAAGCAAGTGCCGCTTCATCATATTTGCCCGTATTTTCCAATAATTTTGCGTAATCAAATTTTAATTCGTTTAAATCGGGGTTAATATAAAAAGCTTTTTGGAAATTTGAATATGCTTCATCGTATTCTTTTAAATATGATTGAACAACCGCAAGATTTCCTATTGAGATATAATCTTTTTCGTTTAATTCAATTGCTTTTTGAAAATTTTCTTTTGCCTTTTCGTATTGTCTGTCTCTGAGGTATGCAACGCCCAATTCGGAATATTCTTTAAAATTTTGGGGGTTTTTATTTTTAACTTCTTCGTATTTTTCGATTGCGCTTTTATAGTCTTCAAGCCTTAAATAGCTGTTTGCAAGAAGATTTCCCGCTTCCGTATTATACGGGTAAGAAGCTATGAATTTTTGATAATAAGGAATCGCTTCATTGTATTTTTCATCATAAAATTTGGCGTTTGCAAGATTCAGATAATTATATCTGTAATCGGGCATAAGAGTCTGTGCTTTTTGATAGGTTTCAAAAGCGTTTTTGTAATCACCTTTTTGCTGGTAGATGTTGCCTAAACTTATGTATAAAAAAGCGTCATTCGGGTTCAGGTTAATTGCGTCATTGTATGCTTTGATTGCATTATCAATCTCGCCGTTTCTTGCATACAGACCCGCAAGTTTTGTCGTGAGGGTTATATCGTCTTTGGAATTGTTCATTGCCTTTAAAATCAAATCAATGGCATCGGAAAATCTGTTGCCGTTTTCAAAACGGATTGCTTCATTATATAGCTGATTTGCTTCTTTTGACATTTTAGCGTATGCGGGCATAAGACAAAAACATAAGAAAATAAGCAAAAGGGCTTTTATTTTATTTTTTCTTTTCATTGATTTTTCTCCGTTAACTTACTTTTGCGGCTTCCATCACCTTAAGCGCTTTGCTTTTTTTATTGCAGGTTATTTCAATATACTTCTTTAAAAGATTAAAGCAACTGTTTGTAATTTTATCATTAACCAAATCGTCGTAAAATGTTTTTTTATCGACGGGGGTTTTTGAGAGAGTTATTAAAAATTCCCTTATTTTTTTATGGAGTTTAACGTATTGCACCTGATCCACATCACAATTCGGACATATAATTCCTCCGGTTTGAATTGAAAACAGCGCATCCCCTTCAACCGTTTTGGAACATTTGAGGCACCTTTCAAGCTCAATTCCAAAACCCGCAATGTTCATAAAATGAAGCTGGAATTTAAGAATATTCAGCGTTATTTGTGTTTTATCTTTTGAATTTTGGATGTTTTCGAGCGTTTTATATAAAAGATTGTATATAAGTTCGTTTTGTGTTTTGTCTTTATCGTCGTCATTGCAGAAAGTGTTAATAATTTCCGCCGCATAAAATGCCATCGTTAATTTATCAAGATCATATCTTAATTTATTAAAAGGGTTAATGGCCGAGGCTTCTTTTATGATATCCAAATTCCTTTTTTTATTCAGCATAAGCCTGTTTGCAATAAGAGACTGCATTCTTGCGCCGAGTTTACTTTTCGGATTTTTGGCGCCTTTTGCGATTCCTCTTATTAAGCCCATTTCTTTTGAAAACATAACGACAATGCTGTCATTTTCGCTTAAGGGATATGTTTTGATATTTATTGCGTCCGTTACAAAAGTTTCCATATTTTATACACTCAGCTGCAGCGAGCTCATCTCTCTGTTTATAAATTCTTCGCACAATTCGTTTGAAGATGTGAAGTCGGATAAAATTTCACAGTCAGGATTAATTTCTTTAAATGCCTGTTTAAAATATTCTCTTTTGGTTGTTTCTTTTGACAGTATATAAACTTTTTGAGGTTTTGTTACTTCAAAACTTGTTTTCAAAAGCCCGACAATCAAAGCTTTATTCGAATCAAGAGGCGGATTGATTAAAATCCAGGTTGATGCATCTTTCATAAGGCTTATTGCTTTAACCCAATAATAAGGATTTGAGTTTGAATTTAAGTTGTTTGCCTCGTAAATATCCGGATACATAACCGAAGAACAATTTTTGCATTGAATATTTAAAACTTTATTGTCAAAGTTTGCTATATATTCTTTTTTATGACATTTCGGGCAGTAAAAAAGATTGGACAATCCGAAAAGCGGAATAAGGTTTACCGATTTTTTATATTCTTCTTCTTTTTGAATTAAAGGAATTTCAAAATTTATATTATTTTCGATAAAGGTTTTTAAGATATTTTCGCTTTTTGATGTTGTAATAAAATGAACTTTTCCTTTTATTGTGTTTAACATTTTTAAAATTTCGCCTGTTTCATCCGTTTGGACATCGGCTGCATTTTTCAGGCGCAAAATTAATTCCAGGAAATTTGAATCAATTTTATTTGTTTCAATTAAATTTCTGTACGATATATTTTCATCCATATCGGCTAAGGGTGATTTATCGTCATAGAATACCATAACGTCTTTAAGGTCGGACTCTTTTTTAAAGGTGTATTCAGACCTGTTTTCAATCGGTGTTTCTTTTTTGTCATAATAAGCCGTATTTGTTTCATTAAATATAGGCGTCTGTTCGGAATTTGCCAAAGTTTTTTCGGGGGTAAAAAGGACGGGCTTTTCTTCTTCCTCTTCTTTTTCAAGAGGCTGCTTGTTAAGTTCATCCTGAACAAAAGTTTCTTCTTTTGTTTCAATTGTTGAATTTTCCGTTATTTGCTCAATTTCTTCGGATTTTTCCATAATCGGATTTGAAATTGTTTCGGTTTCATTGTTTTGTTCGGGTGCATCAAAAGTGAAATGTTCCTGAACGGGCGATTCGATATACTCAGGTTCCGCTGTAACAGTTGTTTCCGGTTCTTTTCCCGATAAAATGTTATGTATGGTTGTTGTCAAAAGATCTTTTATGTCGTTCGGGATTGTTTGTTCCTCAACATAAGACAAAATTTGCTTTAAATCGTCCAACAATTCAAATTTATAACCTGTGTGAAATTTTTCATGCAGTTTGTGTGCCCCCATTTGTAAAAGCTGCATATCACTTCTTTTAAGGGCAACATATAGCCTTTTTACGGTCATATCTTCTGCTTCCGGGAATGGCGCCATATCAGATTCTCCTTATTTTTAAATTAAATCCGTTGAATTCGGGTCGGATAAGCCGTGATAGATACCCCTCATCATCTGGTAAAGTTCGGTGGGATTATCGCTTGATTCAATCGCGGTTTCTTTGGTGATTAAGTTTAATTTATAGAGGTTATAGATTGATGAGTTCATCGTGCATAGCGTCGGGCTGTTTGCTTTTGCAATCAGCTGTTCGATGTCGCTCATTTTATCTTTTGCAATATAATCGGCAATTGCAGGGGTGCTTGTCATAATTTCAAGTGCGGGCACAAGCCCTCCTTCGGTTTTGGGAAGAAGCTTCTGGGCAATCGTGCCTTTAAGGGTTATTGCAAGTCTTTTTCTTATAAAATCTTTTTGGTCGGAATCAAAGAGCCCTATAATTCTGTTTATTGTTTGGGTGGCTGAATTTGTGTGGATTGTGGATAAAACAAAGTGCCCCGTTTCGGCTGCGGCAATTGCGGCTTCGACGGTTTCTTTGTCTCTGATTTCACCGATTACTATGATATCGGGGTCCTGCCTCAGGGCGTATTTAATCCCCGACGGAAAACTTTCGACATCAAGCCCCAATCCCCTTTGGGTTATGAGGCAGTTTTTATCCGAATATAAAAATTCAATCGGGTCTTCAATGGTAATTATATGTTTTCTTTGGGTTTTATTTATGTTTTCAAGCATGGAAGCAATCGTTGTCGATTTCCCGGAACCCGTCGCCCCCGTTATTAAAAGAATGCCGTTGTTAAATTCGGTGAAATGATTAATTGAAGGGGGAAGCATTAAATCTTCAAAAGTCGGGATTTCATAAGGAATAAGCCTCATCGTGAGTTTCGGCATGCCCAAATCTTTACAGTAATTAACCCTGTATCTTGAAACGCCTTTGAGTTCGTATGTGAAATCAAGGTCTGTCGCATCTTTGATTTTTTCATGCATATCTTTGTGAAGAACGGTTTGCAAAATGTTATCAAAATCATCTTCCGTGAGTGCGGGCATATCAATTCTGACCATATCTCCCGAAACTCTTAAAGACGGTTGTTTTCCCATCATAAGGTGCACATCCGATGCTTTTACTTTTGTTATTTTGCTTAAAAACTCGTTAATACTGAACATTATTAAATTTTATCCTCTGTAAAACTTCTTCCTTAAACTACATCATAGCGCATTGTTTAGTGTTTGTGCATTTTTGTTACAAACTTTTCGGGTTTTGTAAAGAAATATTAAAAAATAAAAATTTATCGGGCAATTATTAAAGCTAAAAAGTTTTTATTAAATTGTAAGGTTAGTAATCAGTATTTATCGGAAGGAAGTTTTGTATGAGTTTAGCAGCAATCAACAGCCAGTACAACGGACTTAACGGTCTTGCAGGCTACGGCACCGCATATTCTACGGGTGCTTATTCACTTTATTCTGACGCTTACGTTGATAATGCAAAAGACAGCATTGCAAACGGTTATGAAGTAAGCGCAACATCAAATTCATATGCAAATAAAGCATCGGTTTCATCTTCAAGCTTTGCACAGCAGTGCCAGGCAATAGAATATATGCTTCAAAGAGGCAGAACGGATGATGCAATGGCTGCATATCAGGATTTATATGACGATATGGCGTCAAACTCTTATTATCAAGGGTATACGGAAAATGAAATTAAAACGTTGCTTCAGGATGCTTATTTGAATGCAACGGGAACAACAATCGTAAACGATATAAGCGCAAATTCAAATTCTTCATTTGAAGCAGGCATGGAAAGCGCTGTACCTATTATAGGTTTATTGCAAAATACAAATTCCGCGGATGATTTTATCGCAGAAGCTACCAATACTCCCGTTTCGGGGTGGTCGCAGGTAAAAGCCGCAGCAGGTGTAGGAACAACTTCCGCATTATCGGCAGCGGTTGCGGCAGCAGGCGTCGGTGTGGTTTCAGGCGCTAAAAGCGGCGGTTTATCAGGCATTTTAACAGGTTTAAAAAATGCATTTACGGGCAAAGGCGCAACGGGTAAAGTTGCAATTGCGGCAGGTATAGTTGCAGCCGGTGCTTCAATTTTAACTTACATCGGAAGCAAATTAACAAATAAAGACTAATTAAAATAAACAAAACCGATAAAATAATTAAAGATTACTAATCCTTTTAGTAACGGCACAAGAATTTGTGCCGTTATTTTTTATTTATACAAGAGAATATCCGTATTCAAAAGATTTAATGTTTAAATCCGAAAATTCGGGTTTTTTCATTGAAGAAACCTGTTTTAGGGCCTTTATTACGCTTTCTTTCATAAAAAGCCCCGTTTTTTTAATCATTGCGCCTAAAACAACAATATTTAGAAGCATTTTTGCATTTTGCCCGTGGATTAAATCGTTAAAAGGTTTAAACAGATATTCAATGTCAGCTCTTTTTTTATCCGTTCCGGTAAAGGACGAATCGGCTATTATAAGGCCGTCTTTATCAATAACGTTTTCAAATTTGTTCATTGCCTGTCTGCTTAAAAAGATTCCGCAGCTTGCGCTGTCAAAAATGGGAGAAGCGATATCCGTGTCTGAAACTATAACATAGCAATTTGCGCTGCCGCCTCTCATTTCTGCGCCGTAGCTGGGTATCCAAGTTGTATTTTTCCCTTCTATGATTGCGGCATGGCAGAGTATTGTTCCCAAAAATAAAACACCCTGTCCTCCGAATCCGGATACTATAATATTGTGCTGTTTACCTTTCATCTCCTCTTATGTCCTTAAAAACTCCCAGCTTGTGCGTTTTTATAATTTCATTTTCAATATATTTCATTGAATCGACGGGCGACATTTTCCAGCCCGTGGGGCATGTGCATAAAACTTCAACGAAGCTGAACCCTAAACCCTTTATCTGGTTTTCAAACGCACGCTTAATTGATTTTTTTGTTTTTATTATGCTTTTGGGGCTGTATATCCCTTCTCTTGCAACATATGCGGCACCATCACATAAAGCCACCATTTCTGATATTTTAATCGGGTATCCGAAGGTTTTCGGGTCTCTGCCGTGGGGCGTCGTTGTTGTTTTTTGCCCTATGATACTTGTGGCGCTTGCCTGTCCTCCGGTCATGCCGAAGTTTGCATTATTTATACAAATAACGGTAATGTTTTCGCCTCTGCATGCGGTATGAATTGTTTCGTTCATACCTATTGTAGCGGCGTCGCCGTCGCCCTGGTACGTAAAAACTGTTTTATTCGGTTTGGAGCGTTTTACTCCGGTTGCAACACAGGGTGCACGCCCGTGGGAAGAACCTACCACATCCAAATCAAAATATTTTTCAAGACAAATTGAACACCCGACCGATGCTACGGCTATTGTATCTTTTTGAACGTTCAATTCGTCAATGCATTCCGCGATTAATCGAAGCACGATTCCATGTCCGCATCCCGGGCAGAATGTGTATTCATAATCTTTTTTAATTGTATCGGGTCTTTTAAAGACGATTTTCTCTTCAACTAATTCAGGCATAATGCTTTTTCCGTAACTTTTTTTACAATATCGCTTGCTTTTACGAATTGTCCGCCAAGCTTTGTCAATTTGTCAAATTCAACTTCACAATTAATGCTTGCAAGAACGTCTTCCGCCATTTGTCCTTCGTTCATTTCAACATCAAGAATATATTTAACCTGATGCGCCCGTTTATTTATTTGTTTTTTGGGGAAAGGCCAGAGGGTAACGGGTCTGAACAGGCCGATTTTAATACCCTGCTCCCTTAAGGTCATTATGGCGCTTTTTGCAACTCTTGCAACGGTGCCGAAGGCGGTTATCATAATTTCCGCATCATCCAGCATAAATTCTTCGTATAAAACTTCGTTTTGTTCTATTTCATCATATTTTTTCTGGAGTTTTCCGTTTAAAACTATTAAATCGTCTCCTCCCATATGCAAAGAAACAAGTTTTCTCGGCGGGCGCTTATTTTCTTTTTCGCCGACACCGTCTAATTCCCAATCTTTTGAGCTTATTTCTTCAAAGTCGTAATGTTTAAATTCAACGGGTTCCATCATCTGTCCTAAAATGCCGTCAGCTAAGAGCATGGCGGGGTTTCTGTATTTCCAGGCAAGATGAAAGATTCTGTGGGTATATTCAACCGCTTCATCAATCGTGGAAGGCGCAAGAACTATCGTCCTGTAGTCTCCGTTTCCGCCGCCTTTTACGGCTTGAAAATAATCACCCTGAGAGGGAGTAATGTTGCCCAGCCCCGGGCCCGATCTCATAACGGATATTATTACCCCCGGGATTTCTGCCGTTGCCATGGCGGAAATTGCTTCCTGCATAAGAGCAATGGCGCAGGAAGATGAACTTGTCATGGCTTTTGTTCCCGTTGCGCAAGCTCCTATAACCATATTAATGGCGGCAAGTTCGGATTCGGCATTTATGTATGTTTTTCCGAGCGAAGGCATTTTGTCGCTCATAAATTCGCCGATTTCGTTTTGCGGAGTAATGGGATATGCAAAATAGCATTCAAGCCCCGCATCAATTGCCGCTTGAGCTATAGCAAGATTTCCTTTAATAAGAACTTTATTTGCCACTACCTTATAACCTCTTTTATTGCAATCTCGGGGCATGAAATTGCGCATAAAGCACAGCCCGTGCATTTTTTATCATTGTCGACAAATTCGGCAGGCATCATGCCCTGTTTATTTGTGGATGATGCAAATTTTATTAATTTGTTCGGGCATGTTTCAATGCAAATGCCGCAACTCTTACACTTTTCCTTATCAATAATTATTCTTGGCATAACTTACATTTTAGCACTTAATAAAAAAAAGAAACTCTTTTAAACAAATTTTTACAAGCAGCGGTATTTTTGCATATACACAAGATATAAAATATCAAATATATAAGTTTTGTTAAAAATTCTTTGAATTGAGCGGTATAAAACGGTGTAAGGAATTTTTTAAAGATGAGCGGATTGAAAAAAAATAATCGAAATTCTCTGTTCCCGCAGATGTTTTACCGCTTCTATATAATAAGTATATAAGGGCATTTTACCCTTTAATAAAATTAACAGAGTGAAGAAATATTAAAACGGGAAATTATCGCACAATATAAGACTAAACGTATCATTTAAAAGATGTATTTATTTTTTGTTTAATTGACACAAATATATTTCGGGGAGTAAAATCTATTCTAATTGGACAAAGGTGTCAAACACTTATCACGATTAAATTTAGACATATATTGCCCGAATTTTACGGATTAATTGCTTGAGAAAAATTTAATAAAATAAAAACTATGCGAAGACATTAAATGTTTAACGGCAAAGTTTATTTTTACCGTTAAATCTGTTCTTTCAGCGGTTTTGTATATAATGCCAGAGGTATACATAAAGTCGGATATAAATACGGTAAGGAGTCAAAATGCAGCAGGTTGTAAAAAGAGACGGTAAGATAGTTGATTTTAACAGTGAAAAAATCACAAACGCAATTCAAAAAGCGGCAAGCACGACAAACGAATTTAACGCGCAAACCGCAAGACAGCTGACAAGACAGGTAATAGACATTACCCGCAAAATGGTAGAAAAAAAGCAAGGTAACTTCAGGGCTCCTTCCATTGAAGAAATTCAGGATATTGTTGAATATGTTCTTTTATCTTCCGACTATAAAAAGACGGCAAAAAATTATGTTTTATACAGAGAACAGCATTCCAAATTAAGAGAATTCGTTCAATCGGCAAATGTCGATATGGTTGATGAATATTTAAAAAAGCTCGACTGGCAGGTGAATGAAAACTCTAATATGAGCTATTCGATTCAAGGGTTAAATAACTACATAGCTTCAAACGTTTCAAAAAGCTACTGGCTGAATAAAATATATACAAACGATGTTAAACAGGCACATATAAACGGAGATATTCATATCCATGATTTGAATATTGTTGCAAGCTATTGTGTCGGGTGGGATTTAAAAGACCTTTTAATGCAAGGGTTTACGGGCGTTCAGGGTAAAGTCCAGTCAAAACCCGCCAAACATTTCAGAACCGCACTCGGTCAGATGGTAAATTTTTTATATACAATGCAAGGCGAAGCTGCAGGTGCACAGGCATTTTCAAATTTTGACACTTTGCTTGCGCCTTTCGTAAGATACGATAAATTGAATTACGAACAGGTAAAACAGGCGATGCAGGAATTTATTTTTAATTTAAACGTTCCGACCCGTGTAGGGTTTCAGACGCCTTTTACCAATATTACGATGGATTTAACCGTTCCTTCTTATTATAAAAATGAAGGAGTTATTGTCGGCGGCGATATTAAAGATGAAACCTACGGCGAATTTCAGGAAGAAATGAATATGATAAACAAAGCCTTCTTTGAAGTTATGATGGAAGGCGATGCAACGGGGCAGGTGTTTACATTCCCCATTCCTACCTATAACATAACAAAAGATTTTGACTGGGATAATCCCGACCTGAACGGTTTGTGGGAGATGACCGCAAAATACGGCATTCCTTATTTTTCAAATTTCATTAATTCCGATATGAAGCCTGAAGATGCAAGAAGCATGTGCTGCCGTTTAAGAATAGATAACAGAGAGCTTGAATACAGAGGCGGAGGGCTTTTCGGTTCAAACCCCCTCACGGGTTCAATCGGCGTTGTTACCGTTAATTTGCCCAAAATCGGTTTTATTGCGAACAATGAAGAAGAATTCTTTAAACTTTTAAAACAGAGAATGGACATTGCAAAAACAAGCCTTGAAGAAAAAAGAAAAATAATAGAACAACTAACGGATAAAGACCTTTATCCTTATACAAAATATTATTTAAGAGACATCAAAAAACGTTTCGGCGTTTATTGGAAAAACCACTTCTCGACAATAGGCTTAATCGGAATGAATGAAGCCTGCTTAAACCTTCTTGGCGTCGGCATTGCGGATGAAAAAGGAAGAGCTTTTGCAATTAAAGTTATGGATTATATGAGAGAAGTTATAAAAGGTTATCAAATTGAAACGGGAAATAATTATAACCTTGAAGCGTCTCCTGCCGAAGGCACAAGCTACAGGCTCGCCAAAAACGATAAAAAGAATCTGATTTCGATTAAAGTTGCAAACGATAAAGAATATTACGAAAAAGGCGCAAAACCCTTTTACACCAATTCAACACACCTGCCCGTAAATTATTCCGATGATATTTTTGAAGTTTTGGATCATCAGGATGAATTGCAGACAAAATATACCGGCGGTACGGTTTTGCATATTTATGCGGGCGAGAGAATTTATGATATCGAAACAATGAAAAATCTGGTTAAAAAAATCTGTAATAACTACAGACTTCCGTATTTTACTTTCTCTCCCACCTTCTCAACCTGCCCGACGCACGGATACATTGCGGGTGAACACTTTAAATGCCCCAAATGCAATTCGGATTGCGATGTATTTACAAGAATCGTCGGATACATAAGACCCGTAAGGCAATGGAACGAAGGAAAAGCCGCAGAATACGAAATAAGAAAAACATTTGACGTGGAAGAAAAAAATAAAAACAAAAAGGAAACCGAGTGCGCCAAATGTTAATCGGAGGTCTTGTTAAAAGTTCTTTAATAGATTATCCCAAAAAAATTGCAGCCGTTGTATTTTTACAGGGCTGCAATTTCTCTTGCCCTTATTGTCATAACCCCGAAATTGTTCTTTGTGAATCTGAAAATATAATTAAAGAGGAAGAATTTTTTGATTTTTTAAAAACAAGAATAAATAAGCTTGATGCCGTTGTTATATCGGGGGGCGAGCCTACAATTCATAAAGATTTATATGATTTTATAAAGAAAATAAAAAATATGGGGTTTTTAATCAAGCTTGATACAAACGGAACAAACCCTTTTATTTTAAAAAAACTTATCGAGGATAAGCTTGTCGATTATATTGCGATGGATATTAAAGCTCCGTTTGACGAATATGAAAATGTTACGAGGCGTAAAGTTAACATTGATGATATAAAAGAATCCGCAGATATTATAAATAAAGGAAATACGGATTATGAATTCAGAACAACCGTTGTTGAGGGGCTTTTAACATTTGATTCTTTTGTTAAAATAAATGATGTTTTTAAGAGGATGAAAAAAATTAAAAGATATTATCTTCAAAAATTTCAAAAATCAAAACATATTGATAAAACTTTTATTGATAAAAAAACATTTTCGGATGATGAGTTTTTGAAATTGGAAAAATTATTTAAGAATACGACCGAGTTTTTTATGGTGAGATAGATGGAGAAAGAATTTAAACCCTTAATACTGGTTCCTACGTACAATGAAGCGCTTAATATAAAGTTTTTTTTAAATGAAATTTTTAAATTTTGCCCCGATATCAATGTTTTAATTATTGACGATAATTCCCCGGACGGCACGGCAGAGATTGTTCATCAGATGTGCGATAAAAGAATTTATATTTTAAAAAGAACAAAAAAATCGGGGCTTGCAAGCGCATATATTGAAGGGTTTAAAAAAGGCATTGATTTAGGGTTTAATCAATTTATAGAAATGGATGCCGATTTTTCGCACAAACCCGAGTATCTGCCCGTAATGCTTGAAAATTTAAAAAAATATGATTTTGTAATCGGCTCAAGGAATATCAAAGGCGGAAGCGTTGAGAATTGGAGCGTATTAAGAAACTTTATTTCAAAAGCGGGTTCATTGTATTCAAAAATTGTGTTATGGTGCCCGATTAATGATTTAACGGGCGGTTTTAACGGGTGGAATATTGATGTGGTGAATGCAGTCGGGCTTGATAATATAATTTCAAAAGGGTATTCTTTTCAGATTGAATTAAAATACAGAGCGTATAAAAAAGGATTTAAATATATCGAGTTTCCGATTTGTTTTCCCGACAGAAAATACGGCGAATCAAAAATGGATAAAAACATATTTTTTGAGGCAATGAAAAATGTTATTAAAATCCGTTTTTCAAAATAAAATTTTTGTTAATTTCATTTTTTATTTTTGTCTTGTTTTTTCTTTTTTCGGATTTTTATTTTCATTTTATGCAAACGAAGAAAAAATCAATATACCTTTGTTTAACGGGGATAATGCCGATATCAGGCTGAATATAAAAACATACGGCGATACGGATGTTTTTATAAACGGGCTTAAAGCGCGGAAAACTCCGAATTTTCCGTATAACCCTTATGATTTTTACGAATCTGATAATGTTCCCGTTTATAATATTGCTTTTTCAAACACACCTGAAAAAATTATTATAAGTGCGGGCGGAAATTTGTATTATTTTACGGAAAAAGAAATTTCCTCATTTAAAAAAGACGAAAAAGAAAGATATATTATTCCCGATTATGTTAAATATGATAAAAATTCAAAATATATAACCGATAAAGGGATATTGAAAAAGATTTTTACTTTTATAATGTCCGTTTTTTATAATTCAAAATTTTATATTGTTCCTCTTATATTGCTTTTATTGTCGGGCTTTATATATTTTAAAAATAAAGATAAAGTTAATATTGAATTTAAGACCTTTAAAAAAGGGGCGATATTTTGGATTTTAGGCTTTGCTTTAATTTTAAGATTGTCCGATCTATCTTCTTTTTATTGGACGGATGAATTATATTCGGTTTATGAAGCGGGGAATGTAAATTTTCCCTTTTTAAAAACTTTTTCTGACCCCGGGAACCCGCCTTTATTTTTTATTCTGGCAAGAATTTATATGTTGTTATTCGGGGTTGAGCCGAACGTTACGAGAATGCTTTCCGTTATTTTTTCCGTTATATGTATTTATGCGGTTTATGTTTTTGTCAAAAACAATTTGAATGAGGACAATAAAAATAAAATTGCTCTTATTGTTTCTTTTTTGTATTCAATTAATATTTATTCAATCTGTATTGCTCAGGAATTTCGCTGCTACTCCCTTTGCGCTCTTTTTTCCGTATTAAGTGCATATCTTTTATTTGAAATAATTAAATACAAAAAAAATAAAGACTTTATCTTATATACATTTCTTTCAATCTTAATGGCAAATACACACTATTTTCAAATACTCATTCTTATATCAAACTTTATTATTGCAATGATATTTTTAGATAATAAATCTAGAATAAAATTCTTTATCTCAAACTTTATTGCCTTTCTTTCCTTCCTTCCCTACTTTTTTATGACAGCTCTTAACAATGCGCTTTTGAATGAGGAATTTAACAAATTTTTAATGCCCGACATTAACTTTTATATTGATACTTTTATAAAGTTTATTCAGGGAAAAACCGCTTTTATTATTGTCATGGTTTTATTTTTTATTTCTCTTGTTCCTTATTTGAGAAAAAAAATCTTTGAAAAAGACGATAAATTTTTAAACCTCTTTTGGTATTCAATGTATACAATCTTATCTTTGTTTGTTTTATCTTATCTTTTTTCTCTGGTAAAACCCATTGCAAAGATGTATTATTTTACCGTTATACTGCCTTTTTTTGTTATTCTTTTTGTTTTATCGTGTTTTATTTTAAAAAAGAAATCAATTGCCTTTTTAATATCCTTTTTTATGGTTTGCTCCCTGTTTTCTTATTCCGATTATATACAAAGGGATAAATCCAGACTTCTTGATTTTAAAAGAATAGTTAAATTTTATTATTGCGATTCAAAATATCACAATCAAAAAAGCGCACTTATTGTGCCCCATTCAAAAGAAATGATAAAAAACGCTTTCCCTTATTATCTTGATGACGATGAAATTATTGTTATAAAACCGCCGCTCAGTGTTGAAAAATTGACGGAGAAAATTGAAAAATCAAAAGCGGAAAACTTTTATATAAAAATAGAATATAATATCTTCAAAAACTTTTTTGATATAATGCCTGAAAATTATGATTATGAAATAATAAGAACGGATAAAGACGTTATAATTGCAAGAATTATGAAAAGGGGAGCTTCTTTATGAAGGTTGAATTCCGCAATGCCGGATTTATAAATGTTTTGTTTATTGTGCTTGTTTTATTTACGATAATTTCTTTCGGCAGGGTTTTTACCTCGCATATAAAAGATTTTAATATACCGATACTCGGACAAATCGATGCAAATTTGAGAATTAACGTCGAAGTGCCGAAGAATATGATTTCAAAAATCCATATATTTTTTAACGGCATTGAAATCGAACCTTATATTATGGTTACAAAAAACAGTTATATAAGCTATGCAACCGATAATAACAAGGTTTATGACATAAAATTCAGAGCCGATGATAAAAAAGCGCTTGAATCGGTAAAAGATATCGTAATTACCGTCGGACACAGGATGTTTTATTATACAAACGGGGATATTTTAAAATTTAAAAAAGATAATAAGGGAAATTATATTTTCCCCGCCGAAATAAGATATTATGACGGTTCTTCCTATATTACGGATAAAGGTCCCCTGAAACATTTTACGACATATTTTTTATCCGTTTTTTATAATTCAAAATTTTATATTGTTCCTATTGTATTGCTTTTTTTGTCGGTTTTTACATACATAAATAACAAAGATAAAATAAACCTCGGGTTTAATTTGTTTAAAAATTATGCAATATGGTGGATTGTATTTTTAGGGTTGCTTTTCAGACTTTCCGACAACGGGTTCAGTTTTTGGTCGGATGAATTGTATACTCTGACAAGCGCCGGATATCCGTATGATTCTTTTGCGGCAACTTTTTCAGACCCCGGGAATCCGCCTTTATTTTTTATTTTTGCCCGTTTCTGGACGGCGTTGTTCGGTATGGAAGAATCAATTTGCAGGCTTTTGCCGCTAATATTTTCTACAGCCTCCATATATGCGATTTATATTTTTGTTAAAAGAAACTTTGATAAAAATGCGGCTTTGTTATCTTCATTTTTATTTGCCGTTAATTTGTATTCCGTATATTCGGCTCAGGAATTTCGCTGTTACTCTCTTTGCGCTCTTTTTTCCGTATTATGCGCATATCTTTTATTTGAAATAATTAAATATAAAAAAAATAAAGACTTTGTTTTATATACATTTCTTTCAACCTTAATGGCAAATACACACTATTTTCAAATACTCATTCTTATATCAAATTTTATTATTGCAATGATATTTTTAGATAACAAATCTAGAATAAAATTCTTTATCTCAAATTTTATTGCCTTTCTTTCCTTCCTTCCCTACTTTTTTATGACAGCTCTTAACAATGCGCTTTTGAATGAGGAATTTAACAGGCTTGCTGTTCCCGATTTATCTTATATGATAAATGTTTTTTCAAAATTTTATACAAGCAAGGT